>JAADGT010000249.1 GCA_013152215.1 Deltaproteobacteria bacterium | reverse complement strand
GGCCGGGCTGGGCCCGGCCCTGGCCCAGGGGCCCAGCACCCGCGCGATCGGTCCCGGCGAGCCGGTGACCGTGGACCTGGTGGGCAACCACCAGGGGTACCTGTGCGACCAGACCCGCATCTTCTGCCTGGGCCGACCCCCGCAGCAGGTGGTCGAGGCGTTCGAGGCCGCCTGCGCCGTGCAGGACGCCGTGATCGAGGCGGCCCGGCCCGGCGCGACGGGCGACGAGCTGTACCGGGTGGCCCGGCGGGCGGCCGAGGCCACGCCGTTCGCCGGCACCTTCCTGGGCCACCGCAACCCGGTGAGCTTCGTGGGACACGGCATCGGGCTGGAGGTGGACGAGCCCCCGTTCCTGGCCCGGGGGTTCCGGGTTCCCCTGGAGGAGGGTATGGTGTTTGCGCTGGAACCCAAGTTCGTGATCCCCGGGATGGGCGCCGTGGGGGTCGAGGACACCTTCCGGGTCACGGCGACCGGGGTGGAGCGGATCACCCTCTCCCCGAGGGAGCTGGGGGTCGTGGAGATCTGAACCGGCCCGGGCCGGAGCTTGCCCGGGCTCCACAACTTCTCGCGTCAGCCCTCAACGGGTGAGGGCATGGGGCCTGCGATTCAGGTGTCAGGGGCCAGAGGTCAGAAGGCAGAAGTTCGGGTAGCGTCCAAAAACGGTGTGGAGCTTTACAACGTGGAAGGTTTTTCCTGTCCACTGTCCTCTGAATTCTGACCCCTGAAACGGCCGCGCGCGGCTCTGAGGCAGACCCCATGCCCCCCGAGGTTTTGGCGCGGTTGCAGAGCCGCCCAGCCGCCTAGACGCCTGGCAGCCTGGCAGCCTGGCAGCCCAGCCGCCCAGCGGGCCGAAGGCCCCAGACCGAGATCTCCGCAAAGGGGGAGACATGAAGGGAGGATGGAGTGCGGCCCACCTGCGGCAGTGGTGGTGGATCGCGTTCGTGCTCGGCGCCCTCATGATCAACTTCCCGTTCCTGCGCATCTTCGACCGGGAGGTGACGGTGGGGGGGTGGCCGCTCCTGTTCCTGTACCTGATGGGGGGGTGGGCCGTGAGCATCGCCGCCATCGCCGGCTACGCCCTGCTGCTGCGCCGGGTGGAGCCTCCGGGGGAGGAGGAGAAGTAGATGCCCCTCACCTGGGGGTGGGTGGCCGTCGTGGCTTTCGCCTATCTCCTGCTCCTGTTCGGCGTGGCCTACTGGGCCGAGCGCCGGAAGGACCGGGGCCGGAGCATCATCGCCAACCCCCTGGTGTACGCCCTGTCCACGGCCGTGTTCTGCACGTCGTGGACCTTTTACGGCAGCGTGGGGCGGGCCACCGTCAGCGGGCTCCAGTTCCTCGCCGTGTACCTGGGCCCCACCCTGATCGCGTTCTCCTGGTGGACCCTCCTGCGCAAGTGGGTCCGGGTGGCCCGCGACAACCACATCACCTCCCTCTCCGACCTGGTGGCCTCCCGGTACGGCAAAAGCGGGTGGTTGGGCGCCCTGGTCACCGTGATGATCCTGGTGGGGAACACCCCCTACATCGGCCTCCAGCTCAAGGCGATCTCCAGCACCTTCGAGATTCTCACCCAGGTCTCCCGTGAGGCCCCGTTCCGGGTGGTGGGCCACCCCGAGTCGTTCCTGGAGGACACCGCCTTTGCCGTGGCCCTGGTGCTCGGGGTGTTCGGGGGGATGTTCGGGGCCCGCCGTCTCGACCCTTCGGAGCGGCACGAAGGGATGGTGGCGGCCGTGGCCCTGGAGAGCGTGGTGAAGCTGGTGGCCCTGCTGGTGGTCGGGGCGTTCGTCACCTGGGGGCTGTTCGGCGGGTTCCGGGACATCTTCGCCCGGATCTCCGAGCACGAGTTCTTCGCGCACCTGCTGACCCTGGGGGCGGCCCCGGCCCGGTCCTACGCCACCTGGTTCACCCTTCTCGTCCTGTCGGCGTGCTCCGTGATGCTGCTGCCCCGCCAGTTCCACGTGATGGTGGTGGAGAACTGCAACGAGGAGCACATCCGACACGCCATGTGGCTGTTCCCCCTGTACCTGTTCCTCATCAACCTGTTCGTGGCCCCCATCGCCTTCGGCGGGCTCCTGCTCTTCCAGAGCCCCACCCTGGCCGACACCTTCGTGCTGCGCATTCCCCTGCGCACCGGCCACAACCTCCTGGCCCTGGTGGCGTTCCTGGGCGGCCTGTCCGCGGCCACGGGCATGGTGGTGGTGTCGTCGGTGGCCATCTCCACCATGGTTCTGAACAACCTGGTGGTGCCGGTGCTGATCCGGCTCGGCTGGCCCCGCCGACCGGCCCCCCTGCTGCTCCACTGCAAGCGGGCCATCATCGTGGGAGTGATCTTCCTGGGGTATGCCTATTACCGGCTGCTCGGCGAGCGGTTCATGCTGGTGGACATCGGGCTGCTCTCGTTCGCTGCCGCGGCCCAGCTGGCCCCGGCCGTGCTGGGGGGGCTGTACTGGCGCCAGGCCACGGCCCGGGGGGCGGCGGCAGGGCTCCTGGCCGGGTTCGGGTCATGGGTGTACTTCTTCCTGACCCCGTCCCTGGCCCGGGCGGGCTGGATCCCGGTCTCCGTGCTCATCGAGGGGCCCGGGGGCATCCGGCTGTTGCGGCCCGACGCGTTCCTGGGCCTGGAGGGCCTGGACCTGTGGAGCCACGGGTTGTTCTGGTCGATGCTGTTCAACGCCGTGGCGTTCCTGGCCGTGAGCCTCCTGACCCGGCCCTCCCAGGCGGAGCTGGAGCAGATCCCCAAGTTCGTGGACGCCATGCGCCCCTCCCCCCGGGTCCGGCTGGACCTTCGGATGGCCCGGGCCCCGTCCGTGGGCGAGTTCGAGGATCTCCTGGCCAAGTTCCTGGGGCCCGAGAAGGCCCGGCAGCGCCTGGCCGAGTTCCTGGGCGGCCCCGGGTACGACCCCCGGGCCGTTCTGTCCGACGACCGCATGCTCGAGCTCCAGGCCCATGTGGAGCGGACGCTCGCGGGGGCCCTCGGCCCGGTGGCGGCCAGCCGGGTGGTGCAGCGGTACCTGGACCTGAAGGGCACCACCCTCGAGGAGATCTTCGACGTGTTCGGGGCCGTGTCCCTGAGCCTGGAGGAGAGCCGGGAGGAGCTGCAGGCGCGGGTGCGGGAGCTGGCCGTCCTGTTCGAGGCCTCGAAGCGCGTGGCCGCCACCCTGGACGAGGACGAGGCGATTCGTGCCGTGCTCGACCTGGTGGGCGCCGAGTTCGGCATGGACTGCCGGGCGGTGTTCCTGGTCCGCGGGGGTAGGCTGGAGTCCGCGCAGGCCCACGGGTTCCGGCCGGCCTACCTGGAGGGGGTGTCCATCGGGCCGGTGCGCCCCTCCTACGTGGTTCAGGCCATGGCCGATCGGCGGACGGTGTTCCTGTCGGACGCCGGCCTGAGCCCCCGGCCGGTGCCCCTGGAGGTGCTGGAGAACCCGGGGCTGCTCTCCCTGATCGCCACCCCCATCGTGCACGAGAACCAGGTCCTGGGCATCCTGGTGGCCGGCAGCAGTCAGCGCAAGGGGTACTTCTCCGACAAGTTCGTGGAGGCGTTCGAGGCCCTGGCCACCGAGCTGGCCCTGGCCCTGGCCAACGCCCGGCTGTACCGGGAGATCCGAGAGCTCAACCGGACCCTGGAGCAGAAGGTCCGGGAGCGGACCCGGGAGCTGGAGGAGGCGAACCGAAACCTCCAGGAGCTCGACCGGCTCAAGAGCGAGTTCCTCGCGAACATGAGCCACGAGCTGCGCACCCCCATGAACTCGATCCTGGGCTACACCCAGCTCGTGCTCGACGGCGTGGACGGCCCCCTGACGCCGGAGCAGCGGCAGAGCCTGGAGCGGGTGGAGAAGAACGCCACCCACCTGCTGAAGCTGATCAACGACATCCTCGACCTATCCAAGATCGAGGCCGGCCGCATGGAGCTGGACCTCCACGAGTTCGACCTCAAGGCCCTGGCGGACGAGGTGGCCGGAGACCTCTGGACCATGGCCGAGGCCAAGGGCCTGTCCCTGACGGTGGAGGCGGAGGAGGGGGACCTGCGGGTGCGCGCCGATCCCAACAAGGTGCGGGAAGTGTTGAACAACCTTGTGAACAATGCTATCAAGTTCACGGACCGGGGGGGAGTGGTCGTCCGGGTGCGGCCCGACGACCGAGGCCGGCCCGGGGTGGCCGTGGAGGTGGAGGACACCGGCATCGGCATCCCCGAGGACAGCCTGGGGGTCATCTTCGAGGCGTTCAAGCAGCTCGACGGCTCCACCACCCGGGCCTACAGCGGCACCGGGCTGGGGCTGAGCATCGCCAGGCGGTTGATGGAACTCCATGGGGGGGAGATCACGGTCACGAGCCGGGTGGGAGAGGGCAGCCGGTTCACGGTGTGGCTGCCCCGACAGGGCCCGGAAAGGAAGGCATGAGGTGACGCCGCGGATCCTGGTGGTGGAAGACAATGTGGACAACCGGGAGCTTCTGGTGAAGGTCTTGGCCCGGCACGGGTACCGGGTGACCGAGGCGGCGTCCGGCGAGGAGGCCCTCGATCTGGCGGCCCGGGAGCGGCCGGACCTGGTGCTGATGGACATCAACCTGAGCGGCATGGACGGCCTGGAGGCGACCCGTCGGCTCAAGGCCGATCCCCGCATGGGGGGGGTTCCGGTGGTGGCGATCACGGCCTACGCCATGGTGGGGGATCGGGAGCGGGCCCTGGAGGCCGGGTGCGACGGGTACATCCCCAAGCCGGTGGACGTGCGGGCCCTGCCGGACCACGTGGCCCGGTTCCTCCGGCAGGGACGGGGCGAGGACCCCCGGCCCCCAACCTCTCGAGGGAGCCCACCGTGACCACGGCACCGAAGATCCTGGTGGTGGACGACAACATCGACAATGTCGAGCTCCTCGTGAAGCGCCTGCGGGCGGCGGGGTATCGAACCTGCGAGGCCTACGACGGCGAGGAGGCCCTGGAGAAGGTGGCCGCTGAGGACCCCGACCTGGTGATCCTCGACGTGATGATGCCCAAGCTCGACGGCTATGCCGTGTGCGAGCGGCTCAAACGGACCGAGGCCACCCGGATGATCCCCGTGCTCATGCTCACGGCCAAGCGGGAGGTGCCCGACAAGATTCGGGGGCTGGACATCGGGGCCGACGACTACATCACCAAGCCGTTCAACCCCCAGGAGCTGATGGCCCGGGTGAAGAGCCTGCTCCAGCGGCGGTTCACCGAGGAGCGGCGGTTTACCGAGGAGCGGTTGGACGCCCTGGGCCAGATGGCCGAGGGGGTGGCCCACGAGGTGCGCAACCCCATGGTGGCCATCGGGGGGTTTGCACGCCGCATCCGCGACAAGCTCCCCGAGGACAGCCCCCTGCGGGACTACGCGGAGCGGATCCTCCACGAGGTCCACCGGCTCGAGTCCATGGTGGAGGACATCGTCCGGTTCAAGACCCTGATGATCTCCCCCTACCAGGAGGTGGATCTCCGGACCCTCGCCGAAGAGGTGCTGCGGGAGGCCGAGCCCGAAGCGCGGGAGGCGGGGCTGGAGCTGGTGCGCGCCTTCGAGCCGGTGCCGGCCGTGGAGGCGGATCCCCCCAACCTGCGGCTCGCCCTGGCCAACCTGATCGAGAATGCGATCGAGGCCACCGAGGCGGGCGGCACCATCACGGTGGAGACCGCGGACCTGGGCGACAAGGTGCGGGTCACGGTGCGCGACACCGGCCGGGGCATTCCCCGGGACCAGGTGGCCAACGTGTTCGACCCGTTCTACACCACCAAGACCTCGGGTGCCGGCATGGGGCTCACCATGGTGCATCGGATCGTGTCCCGCCACGGGGGAGCCGTGGAGATCGAGAGCCGGGTGGGCAAGGGCACCGCGGTCCACCTGGTGCTGCCCTGCCGCCACCCGGCTGGGGCCTGAGCGGGGAGGGGGCCTTGGCCGCTCGGACCGGCCCCGCGCCGTGGCTCGATGCGTTCCTGGACCACCTGGCGGTGGAGAGGGGGCTGAGCCCCCGCACGGTGGAGGCCTACGCCCGGGACCTGGGACGGTTTCAGACCTTTTTGGAAGCCCGGGGGCAGGACCTCACGGGGGCGGCCGGCACGGACGTGGTCGCCTTTCTGCGGGCCGAGAAGCGTCGGGGCGTGTCGGGTCGCACCCTGGCCCGCAGGGTCTCGGCCCTGCGGGGGTTCTTTCGGTTCCTGAGCCGGGAGGGGGCGGTGCTCCGGGATCCCACCGCCCGCCTCGCCTCGCCCAAGGCCTGGAGGACCCTGCCCCACGCCCTGTCCCCCCAAGACGCAGCAGCCCTGGTGGAGGGCCCCCGGGGGGAGGACCCGCTGGCCCTGCGCGATCGGGCGATCCTCGAGCTCCTGTACGGGTCGGGCCTACGGGTCTCCGAGCTGTGCGATCTGACCCTGGGGTTCGTCGACCTGTCCATGGGCTACGTGCGGGTGGTGGGCAAGGGGAGCAAGGAACGGGTGGTGCCGTTGGGGGAGCGGGCGGCCGAGGCCCTGGGAGCGTACCTGGACCGTGCGCGGCCGCGGCTGCTCAGGGGGCGGAAGCGGTGCGACGCCGTGTTCGTGAGCCGGCTGGGAAGACGCATGTCCCGCCAGTCGGTGTGGAACCTGGTCAAGAAGCGGTGCCTGGAGGCGGGGGTCCCCCCGAGCACCAGCCCTCACACCCTGCGCCACTCGTTCGCCACCCACCTGCTGGAAGGGGGCGCGGATCTGCGGAGCGTGCAGATGATGCTCGGTCACGCCGACCTCGCCACCACCCAGGTGTACACCCACGTCACCCGCCGCCGTCTGGCCGAGCTGGTGCGCCGGCACCACCCCCGGAGCCGAAGATAGACAGGGCCCCCCAGGGTTGGGGGGATTTTACTAGCCCGGCGACAAAATAGGCTCGTTTCCTTGGAGGGTGGGGCAAGGGACCTGCCTCCGGCCGCGCGCGAAGCCGGGCATTGAGATTCGCCGCGCAGGCACAGGGCACCGACGGTGGTTTCATGGCGGCCCGGTGGGGCACGAACGATTTCACGGTGCGGGCGTTGGAGGCGCTGCGCGGCGAGCTAAGGAGCCGCACGCGGCGCTCCACCAGGCCCCTTGCCCCCGATCAGGGAGCCGCAGGCCGCCCCCGCGAGTCATGGATTTTCGACCGAAGACCGAAGGCCCGAAAATGCTTTTGAGCCTCCCAGCCTCCTAGCTTCCCAGCCTCCCAGCCGAAGTCAGCGGAGACCCCCGACGTGGACCTGATCACCACCCATATCAACTCCGACTTCGACAGCCTGGGCTCCATGGTGGCCGCAAAGAAGCTCTACCCCGAGGCGGTCGTGGCGTTCCCGGGCAGCCAGGAGCGGAGCCTCCGCCAGTTCCTGGTGGAGAGCGCCCTGTACGCGGTGGATGTGCGCCGGGCCCGGTCCGTGGACCTGAACGCGGTGGACCGGCTCGTGCTGGTGGACGTGTCCCACCCGGACCGGATCGGCCGGTTCGGCGAGCTTCTGGGACGGCCCGGCCTCGAGGTCCACATCTACGACCACCACCCCATGTCGGACGAGA
>JAADGT010000169.1 GCA_013152215.1 Deltaproteobacteria bacterium | reverse complement strand
CGCACCGCTCGCGCCGGGCGGCCCGGGCTGCTCGGCCGTCGCGCTTCGTCGGAGCCCCCAGCCCCACCCCCCGGGAACAGCACGAATTTTCGGAAACACGACACGCCGTTTCGTTCTGGACACGGCCGCCCGCCTTTGGTACACATCGGGCATCGTTTGATCTCACCAAACCAAACGGAGGTATCCATGTATCCCGACGCCGCCAAACCGGTCTACCGCCGCCTTCGTCAGACCCTGAAGGGGTACCAGGAGCAGGCCCGCCGGAACCTGGAGTGGCTACGCGACCACATGCACCCCTACTTCTTCATCACCATGAAGGAGGAGACCGAGGCGTTGGTCCAGCTGGCGTCGGGGCTCCACTCCCTCACCCACAGCCGCCGAATGATCCTGACCGACCAGGAGAAAAAGCTGATCTTGGCGTGTCTGAACCTGCCCGGAACGGTGTACGCCTCGTTCCGGGAGCTGGCCCATAGGGAGATCTCGTACGCCGAGATCACCCACTCCTACGAGCCCATCCCGGAGCTGTGCTGTGAGCTGGAGATCCAGCGGTTCGAGTTCTCCCCCAAGGACCACGCCGAGATCGCGCAGGCCGCCCCTCCCGAGGTGCCGGTCTCCGTCCGCCGGGGGGTGGCCCGGGCCATGCGCCGGATGTACCCAGAGTTTGATTTCACGGAACTTGACCGGGTGCTGGGGCTCCTGTGGCTCAACAACGAGCACTACGTGCGAATCTCCCCACCGGAGCGGGTGGCCCGAATCCTGTGGCTGTACCAGACGGCCCGACGCCACGACGGCCTGTACCTGGACGTGGAGAACACCGAGGACGTGGTGCACCACCGGGAGTCCCGGGTGCTGTTCGCCGTGGGCAATCCGCCCCAACCCGGGTTCCTGGCCCAAACCATGGAGGTGTTCAACCGCCTGGACCTGGGGGTGCGCCGGGCCTACTGCCTGACCATCAGCACGGGGGTCCACCCTTATTTTCTCGGAACCTTCTACGTGACCACTCGCAGTGGGGAGCTGCTCCAGAAGGACTCGCCCCTGTTCCGAACCCTCCAGAGCGAGCTGTACAACACCCAGATCCTGTCGCCGGCGGGCCCCCTGTACACCGAACACGTGGCCCAGGGCACCATGACGGGCGAGGACGCCACCCTCACCAATGCGTTCATCGCCTTCTGCCACACCAACCTGGCCCACAACCAGCCCGATCGGTTCGACCTGGGCGAGGTGAAGCGGGCGTTCTATGCGAACCCGAACGTGGCCCTGGCACTGATCCGGCTGTTCCGGGCCCGGTTCGACCCGGACCGAACCGACCGCGAACAGGCCTACGCGGCTGCACGGGAGGAGGTGGAGACCCTGGTGGCCAACTACAACACCGGTCACCGGCACCTGGACGAGGTGCGCCGCACGATCTTCCGGACCGCGCTGCTCCTGATCGAGCACACCCTGAAGACCAACTTCTTCGTGCCCGAGAAACACGCCCTGGCCTTCCGGATCGACCCGGCGTACCTGAGGCAGCTGGGCGACGAGTTCACGTCCGACCTGCCCAAGGGCGAGCCGTTCCGGATCACGTTCTTCTTCGGCCGTCACGGCGCAGGCTACCACGTGGGGTTCTCCGACATCGCCCGGGGCGGGTGGCGCACCATCATCTGCCGCAGCAGCGACGACTTCGTCACGAACGCCAACACCCTACTGCGTGAGGTGTACGTGCTGGCCCACACCCAACACCTCAAGAACAAGGACATCTACGAGGGCGGGTCCAAGATGACCGTGGTGATGGACGCCTCGGACCTGGCCGACCCGGCCCTGGTGACCCAACGGCTCTACAAGCTCCAGTACGGGTTCCTCAACGCCTTCCTCGACCTGTTCGTGACCCGGGACGGCCGGGCCGCCCACCCGCGGGTTGTGGACTACTACGGTGAGGACGAGCCGATCGAGCTGGGGCCCGACGAGAACATGCACGACGGCATGATCGAGCTGATCGCCCGACAAGCCGTAAAGCGCGGCTACGTGCTGGGCAAGGGGATCATCTCGTCCAAACGGGTGGGCATCAACCACAAGGAGTACGGGGTGACCTCCCTGGGTGTGATCCGGTTCGCCGAGATCACCATGGAGGAGCTCGGCATCGACATGGCCCGGGATCCCTTCACCGTGAAGATCACCGGCGGCACCAACGGCGACGTGGCCGGCAACGCCATGCGGCTGCTTCTGGAACGGTGCCCCAACGTGGCGATCCGGCTGATCGTGGCCGGCTCCGGAGTGCTGTACGACCCCGAGGGCATCGATCGGGAGGAGCTGGGCCGGCTGATCCTGAAGGACAACATCGACGCGTTCCGGCCCGAGCGGCTCCACCCCGGCGGGTACCTGCTGCTGCGGCGGCAGCGCAAGCGCGAGGGGCTCCGGGAGCTGTACCGTAAGTGGGTGAGGACCGCCGATGGGGTGGAGGAGCAGTGGGTGACCACCGACGAGTTCCACCGGGAGTTCGACGGTGCCATCTTCCACGTGCCCGCCGACCTGTTCATCCCGGCGGGCGGCCGACCCGAGACGATCGACGACCAGAACTGGGAGAACCTGCTGGGGGCGGACGGCACCCCCACCTGCCGGGCCATCGTGGAGGGCGCCAACTCCTACCTCACCCCCCGAGCGAGGGAAGAGCTTCAGCGGCGCGGGGTGGTGGTGATCCGGGACGCCTCGGCGAACAAGTGCGGCGTGATCAGCTCGTCGTACGAGATCCTGGCGAACCTCCTCATGAGCGACGAGGAGTTCCTCGCCCTCAAAGCCACCTATGTGGGACAGGTGCTGGAGATCCTGGAGCGCCGGGCCGCGGACGAGGCCCGCCTGCTCCTTCGTCGGTGGAAGGAGGCCGGGCGGGCCCGGCTGTTCACCGAGATCTCGGCCGAGGTCAGCCGCGAGATCAACGCCCGATACGCCGAGCTTTTCGACCTGTTCCGGAGGCGCCCGGAGCTCCTGGCCCAGCCGGTGTACCGGCGGGTGGTGCTGGCCCACCTGCCCCCGCTGGTGGCCGAGACCCCCAAGTTCCGGCGGAGACTCGGCAGCCTCCCGGCCAAGATCCTCGCGGCCATCACGGCGGTGGAGATCGCCACCCGCACGGTGTACCACCGCGACTGGCAAGAGGATCTGGAAGACACGGTCCGGCGGTACGTGAAGCGGGAGTTCGGGGCGTAGGTCCGGCGACGTTCCGGGGCGGGCGAGAACCCCGGCCCGGAATCGTCCCCTGGACAAAAAAATCCCCGACCCCAGGAGGAAAGGGCCGGGGCAAACGGGGGAACGTTCCGATTTGAATTTAGAACCGTTCCATGACCGTGTCAATCCCCTTTTCGGGAAAAAAGAGAAACATCCGTCATTTTTTTCAGAGCTGACCACACCTTTTGCCACCCCTTCTGCGAAAGGTGTCCTGGGGTTCGGCCCTGCCACGGCGAACGCCCCGGAGGTCCGATGGACGCAACCACCGACATCCCGCGTACCCTCGGGGAATCGGTACGCGAAGGGCTGGCGAAGAGCCTGGTGTCCCTGGGCATCTTGGCCCGGGTTCTCGTCCCCTCGTACCTGATCGTCGATCTGCTGCGCCAGACGCCGGTGATCCCCTGGATCGCTGAGGCCCTCGCACCTGCCATGGGGATGCTCGGCCTCCCTGGGGAGGCCGCGGTTCCACTGGTGGCCGGGTTCACGGTGAACCTGTACGCCGCCCTAGGGGCCATGGCGCCCCTGGGGCTCGCGCCCCGGCAGGTGACGATCCTGGGGCTGGTCCTCGGAATCGCCCACGCCCTCGTGGTGGAGACGGCGGTCATCCGGCAGGTCTGCCGCCACTGGCTTGCCCTGGCCGGCGCCCGGATGATCCTGGGGCTCTCGGCCGGGGCCCTCCTCCACCTGGTGCTGCCGTGAGCATTCTTGACTCGTTGGGGCGCGCCCTGATCACCCTGGCCCAGGTGGCCGCGGTCATCGTTCCCCTGACCGTGGGGTTCCAGGTCCTGAGGGACCGACCCTGGGTCCGGAGAAAGATTGGGCCCTACGCCGGATCCCTGCGGCGGCTCGGCCTGGGGGAGGGAGCCGGGGTTGCGCTCGCCGCCGGCGTGTTCCTGGGTATCGTGTACGGCGCGGGCATTCTGATCCAGGAGAGCCGCTCGGGCCGGATGAGCGAGCGCGAGACGTTCCTGCTGGCCCTGTTCCTCTGCACCTGCCACGCCGTGGTGGAGGACACCTTGTTGTTCGTGGTGGTGGGCGGCCACGGCGGCTGGATCCTGGGGCCCCGGATCCTGTTGGCCCTGGCGGGTACCGCCCTCCTGGCCCGGACCCTTCCCGCTGCCACGCGTTGATCGCACCACGTTTCGTTTTCTCGAACCCTTTCTCCCGAGGCCGCATCCAACCCGTGACGCGCTTTTGGGCCAAGTCCGCCTGGAATTCCAAGCCCGAACCGTGATAGGGTTTCGCCGCCTTTCGCCAAAGCTTCTCAAAATTTACCCAGATCAAACATCGTCCACCAGGATCGGAAAGGAGGTCCGATGGGTCCGCTGGACAGCCTCGCCCGGGGAATCGACCGATTGAACGATGGGGTGGGGAGGGCGGTTTCGTGGCTCACGACGGGGATGGTGCTCCTCACGACCTACGACACCATCATGCGCTACGGGTTCCAGCACGGGAACATCGCGCTGCAGGAGCTCGAGTGGCACCTCTTCGGGGTGGTGTTCCTGATCGGGGCCGCCTACACGCTCAAAGAGGACGCCCACGTCCGGGTGGACATCATCTACGCGCGCTTGGACGAACGAAAACGGGCCTGGATCAACCTGATCGGCTCGCTGATCGCCCTGATCCCCTTCACGCTTTTGGTGATCTGGTGCACGAAGATGTTCGTCATGAACTCCTGGGCGGTGCGGGAGACCTCGCCCGATCCCGGCGGCCTTCCGGCCCGGTACGCACTGAAAGCGATGATCCCCCTGGGGTTCCTGCTCCTGCTGCTGCAGGGGGTGTCCGAAGCCGCCAAGAGCTACCGGTACCTCCGGGAGCATCCCGCCCCCGACAAGGCCGCGGGCCGCAAATGGGTGTGGTTCTGGATCGCGGCCGCGGTGGCCTTCCTGGTGTTCGGAGCGATCATCAAGGTGAGCCTGGAGGGGTGGGTGCCCCTTCCCGAGGGCATGGAGACGTGGCTCGAGCCGATCCACGAGATCCTGCCGGCCATCATGTTCGGCGTCCTGTTCGCCGTGCTCCTGTTCGGGTTCCCGGTGGCGTTCACCCTGGGCGGCACCGCACTCGTGTTCGGGTACATGGCCTTCGGGTTCGACTTCTTCAACCTGCTGCCCCTACGGATCTGGGGCATCGTGACCAACTTCACCCTTCTGGCCGTGCCCCTGTTCGTCTACATGGGGGTGATGCTCGAGCGCTCGGGCCTGGCCGAGGAGCTGCTGGAGACCATGGCCCTGCTGTTCGGCCGAATGCGGGGGGGCCTCGCCATCTCGGTCGTTGTGGTGGGCGCGCTGCTGGCGGCCTCCACCGGGATCGTGGGCGCCACCGTGGTCACGATGGGGCTCCTGTCGCTGCCCACCATGCTCCGCCGGGGGTACCAGAAGGAGCTGGCCACCGGCGTGATCGCGGCGTCCGGGACCCTGGGCCAGATCATCCCCCCGTCGATCGTGCTCGTGCTCCTGGGCGACATCATGAACGTGCCGATCGGCGACCTGTTCATCGGGTCGGTGATCCCCGGGTTCATCCTGGTCGGCCTCTACATCATCTGGATCCTCATCGTGGGGTGGCTGCGGCCCGAGTGGGCTCCCCCCATCCCGGCCGAGGAGCGGGCCCAGACCCAGGGATGGGACCTGGTGCGGCGGGTGGTCGTGGCCCTGATCCCGCCGGCGTTCCTGATGCTGGCCGTTCTGGGCTCGATCTTCGCGGGCATCGCCTCCCCCACCGAGGCGGCCGCGCTCGGGGCGGTGGGCGCCTCGATCCTCACGGCGGCCAAGGGCCGGCTGAACCTCAAGATCGTGCGAGAGGTGATGCAGGCCACCACCAAGCTCACCTGCATGGTGTTCATCATCCTGGTGGGAGCCGGCTCCTTCGGGCTGGTGTTCCGGGGGATGGGCGGCGACGACGTGGTGCGCGCGTTCATCGAGTGGCTGCCGTTCGGCAAGTGGGGCATCCTGGTCGTGACCATGTCGATCATCTTCGTCGCCGGGTTCTTCCTGGACTTCATCGAGATCACTTTCATCCACGTGCCCGTGCTCGCCCCGATCATGATCAGCATGGGCGTGGACCCGCTGTGGCTGGCCGTGCTGATCGCGGTGAACCTCCAGACCTCGTTCCTCACCCCCCCGTTCTGGTTCGCGCTGTTCTACCTGAAGGGGGTGGCGCCCAAGGAGGTCACCACGGGGCACATCTACAAGGGCATCATCCCGTTCGTGGTGATCCAGGTGATCGGCCTGATCGTCGTGGCGTTCTGGCCCGAAGCCGTGACCTGGCTGCCCTCGCTGATGCTCAAGCAGTGAGACAAGAACGCCCCCTGCGGCACCGCGGCCGCAGGGGGCGTTTTTCTGTTTCCTCTCGGGGTCCCCTGCCTCCAGAGGGATCACCCCTCGGCGGGGCGGGCATCCTTGATCGTGAGCCGGACCCGGGTGTTCCCGTTCCAGGAGTTCAGCTCCGCGGTGAACGCCGCGTCGATCCGGGCCCCCGGCCGCAGGAACTCCCACGACTCCGGGACCCTCCAGGCCACCGCATCCCGCCGGGTACCGGCCTGCGCCAGCACCACCGCACGATGGAGCCCCTCCCGTCCCAGGGGGCGCGCGGCCACCACCTCGGCGTGCCGGACCACGAACACCGGCCTGGGGTTGCCCACGCCGTGGGGCTCCAGGCATCCGAGCTCGGCCACCGCCCGCTCCCCCAGGTCCGCCAGCCCCACCTCGGCGTCCGCCTCGAGCACCGGAACCAGGTCGTCGCGGCAGACCCGGCGGGACACCGCCTCGTCGAACCGGTCCCGGAAGGCCTGCAACGCCGCAACGGGCAGCTCGAGGCCCGCGGCCGCCGCGTGGCCCCCGTACCGGGTGAGCACCTCGGCGCAGTCGGCCAGCACCTCCACCAGGTGAACCCCTGGCACCGAGCGGGCCGAGCCTTTCAGCCGCTCCCCCTGCCGCACCAGCGCCACCGTGGGCCGATGGAACGCCTCCACCAGCCGCGAGGCCACCAGCCCCACCACGCCGGGGTGCCAGTCGTCCGCTTCGAGCACGAGAGCGTGGCGCTCGGGCCACCAGCCCTCCGCCTCGACCCGGGCCCGGGCCGCGGCCACCGCTGCCTGCTCCTCCTCACGGCGCCTTCGGTTCAGCCCGTCGAGCTCCCGGGCGAGCCGATCCGCCTTGACCGGGTCGTCCGTGCGCAGGAGATCCAGGGCCGTGCGGGGCCCTTCCATGCGACCGGCCGCGTTCAGGCGGGGGCCGATCTGGAACCCCACGCTGCCCGCCCCCAGGGTCCCCCGCAGCCCGGCCACCCGCGCCAGCGCGCCCACCCCAACCCGGCTGGGTGTGTTCAGCCGGGC
>JAADGT010000101.1 GCA_013152215.1 Deltaproteobacteria bacterium | reverse complement strand
CTGGATCAACCTGTACAACGCCCTGGTGATCGACGGCATCGTGGCCCGCCGCATCCGCGGATCGGTGCGGGAGGTGCCCGAGTTCTTCAGCCACACGGGCTACCGGATCGGCGGCCGGTTCTACTCGGCCGACGACATCGAGCACGGCGTGCTCCGCGGAAACGCGCGCCCCTGGCGCCGGGCCCGGCGTCCCTTCGGCCGGGGGGACCCCCGACGGGCCTTTGCGATCTCCCCCTTGGACCCACGGATCCACTTCGCCTTGGTGTGCGGGTCGCGCTCCTGCGCGCCGGTGCGGTTCTACGACCCCGGCCGGATCGACGCCCAGCTCGACGAGGCCGCCCGGGGGTTCGTGAACTCCTCCGAGGTCCTGGTGCTGCCCGAGCAGGGGCGGATCCTCCTGTCGGAGATCTTCCGGTGGTATGCCCGGGACTTCGGGGGGCGGCCGGGCATCGTGGGGTTCCTGGTCCGCTACCTCACCGCCCGGGACGCCGTGGCGTTCCTCCGGAGCCGGGGACTCCGAGCCCCCCTCGGCTACATCGACTACGACTGGAACCTGAACCGGGGGATGCCCCGGGGCCCGGCGGGTTGAGGAACGCCCGCCGCGGGCGTATCATGGCGCGCCCCCGAAGCCGAACGCCGGGAGGGAACGCCGTTGAGCACCCCGCGCCCCTTGAAGTCCCTTTCGGACCGCCTGAACCGTTGGATCGACCGGATCCGCCCCTCGGAGCACACGGCCACCCTCTACATGGCGGTCGCCGTGGGCCTTCTGGCCGGCGCGGGCAACGTGGGGTACCGGTACCTGATCCACCTGGTCCACCAGGGGGTGTTCGAGACCGGGTGGCAGGTGCTCGGGCTCGACTACGGGTTTCCTCTGCTCCTGCTGCTGCCGCTCCTTCCCACCGCGGGAGCGGCCCTCCTGATCCCCCTGGACATGCTGTTCCCGGGCGAGGTGCGGGGCTACGGGCTGCCGCGGTTCCTGGAGACCGTGAACCTCAAGGGAGCGGTGTTCCGGGCCCGGACCCTGGTGGTCAAGTCCCTGGCCTCGGCCATCACCATCGGCACCGGAGGGTCTGCCGGGACCGAGGGACCGATCGCCCAGATCGGGGGCACATTGGGCTCGCTGGTGGGTCAGGTGCTGCGCGTGGGCCAGGAGCGCATGCGCACCCTGGTGGCCTGCGGCGTGGCCGGCGGGATCTCGGGCACCTTCAACGCCCCGATCGCGGGGGTGTTCTTCGCCCACGAGATCGTGCTGCTGCGCAACTTCGACGCCACCAGCTTCACCCCCATCGTCATCAGCTCGGGCCTGGGGGCCCTGGTCACCCGGGTGATCGAGGGCAACCGGCCGGCGTTCGAGGTGCCCCGCCACTACGTGCTGCGCAGCCCCTGGGAGATCGTGTTCTACTGCCTGCTGGGGGTGGTGGTGGCCCTGGCCGCGGTGGCGTTCATCCGCAGCTTCTACGACCTCACCGACCGGTTCGCCCGGTGGAAGGCCCCCGACCGCCTGAAGCCCCTGGTGGGGGCGGCCCTCACCGGCGTGATCGGCATCGCCCTGCCCCAGGTCCTGGGCGACGGGTACGAGCACATCGAGCAGGCCCTGGCCGGCCAGATCGGGGGATGGCTCCTGCTGGGCCTGGCCCTGGCCAAGATCCTGGCCACCGGCCTGACCCTGGGCAGCGGCAACGCCGGCGGGGTGTTCGCCCCGAGCCTGTTCATCGGGGCCGCCTTGGGGGGCGCCTTCGGCAGCCTCGTCCACACCCTGTTCCCCAACCTGGCGGCCGGCCCCGGCGCCTACGCCCTGGTGGGCATGGGCGGATTCCTGGCCGCGGCCACCCACGCGCCCATGACCGCCATGTTCCTGATCTTCGAGATGACCGGCGAGTACTCGGTGATCCTGCCGATCATGTTCGCGTGCGTCATCGGGTACACGGTGTGCCGGTACTTCGAGCGGGAGTCCATCGACACGCTGGAGCTGGCCCGGCGGGGCATCCACCTGGAGGAGGGTCGGGAGGTCGGGCTCCTGGAGTCGATCCGGGCCGGCGACATCATGAACCCCGATGTGGAGGTGATCCACGAGGGCACGCCCCTGCGGCGTCTGCTGGCGGTGATCCCCTCGTCCCGCCACGTGACGTTTCCTCTGGTGGACAGCGACAACCGGCTGACCGGGATCCTGAGCCTACAGGACCTCCGGGAGGTGGCCTACGAGGAGGGGCTGGAGGACCTGATCGTGGCCAAGGAGCTCGGCACCCCCAACGTGATCACCATCTTCCCCGACGAGAACCTGCGCCACGCCCTGGCCAAGATCGGATACCGCAACATCGAGCACCTGCCCGTGGTCAGCCGGGAGGACCCCCGGAAGGTGATCGGCATGCTGTCGCGGCGTGACATCCTGGCCGCCTACAACAAGGCCTTGATCGACCGCAGCTTCCGGGGGGACGCCGCGTGACCCCCGGCCCGGCCCGCGGCCGCCCCGCGCTGGCGGACCTCCGGGCCCGCCTCAACCCGGCCCAGTGGGAGGCGGTCACCCACACCGACGGCCCCCTGCTGATCCTGGCCGGGGCCGGAAGCGGCAAGACCCGGGTCCTCACCTACCGCATCGCCTACCTGATCGGAGCGGCCGGGGTCTCCCCCCGGGAGATCCTGGCGGTCACCTTCACCAACAAGGCGGCCCGGGAGATGATCCGCCGGGTCGAGGCCCTGCTGGGCACGGACTCGGCCGGGATCTGGATCGGCACGTTCCACGGGATCTGCCTGCGCATCCTGCGGGCCCATGGTCACCTGCTGACGGTGGGCCCCGACTTCACCATCTACGACGCGGACGACCAGCGCAGGCTGGCCAAGGCCGTGGTGGAGGAGATGGGGCTGGATCCCCGGCGGGTGTCCCCGGGCAACCTCCTGCACCGGGTCGCACGGCTGAAGGACGAAGGGGTCCCGGCCGACCGGGTGCCCGCCGAGGTGGAGGAGGACGTCCGGGAGTTCTACCGGCGCTACCAGGAGAGGCTCCGGGAGGCCCGGGCCATGGACTTCGGCGACCTGCTCCTGGAGACCCTCCTGCTGTTCGAGGCCCACGCAGACCTGGCCGATCACTACCGCCGCCGGTTCCGCCACGTGCTGATCGACGAGTTCCAGGACACCAACCGGGTCCAGTACCGGTTGGCGGTCCACCTGGCACGGCTCCACGGCAACCTGTGCGTGGTGGGGGACGACGACCAGTCGATCTACGCCTGGCGGGGGGCCGACGTGCGCAACATCCTCTCGTTCGAGGAGGACTTTCCCGGCGCCCGGGTCGTGAAGCTCGAGCAGAACTACCGCAGCACCCAGGCCATCCTGGACGCGGCGTGGTCCGTGGTGAGCCGCAACCGCCACCGCCACCCCAAACGCCTGTGGACCGACCGCAGGGACGGGGACCCGGTGGTGGTCCACGAGGCCCGCACCGAGGAGGAGGAGGCGGCCTGGGTGGCCGACACCATCGCGGAGCTCCGGCGCCAGGGGATGCCCCTGGGCGAGATCGCCGTGCTCTACCGGGTCCACGCCCTGTCGCGGCCCCTGGAGGAGGCCCTGCTGAGCCGGGCCATCCCCTACGTGGTCTACGGCGGTCTGCGGTTCTACGACCGCAAGGAGGTCAAGGACGCGCTGGCGTACCTGCGCCTGGTGCTCAACCCCGACGACCCCATGGCGTTTCGTCGGGTGGTCAATGTTCCGGCCCGCGGCATCGGGGCTTCCACGGTGTCCGCCGTGGAGCAGCTGGCCCGGGACGAGGGGCTCGGGCTCCACCGGGCCGCCCAGGCTGCCGTGACCGGAGGACGCCTGAGGACCCGACAGGCCCGGGCCCTGGGGGCGTTCCTCGGCCTCCTGGACGGGTGGCGCCGGCTCCTGGGAACCGTGCCCCTCCGGGAGCTCCTCCTCCGGATCCTGGAGGACTCCGGTTACCTGGAGAGCCTGCCGAGGCTCGATCCCCGCGAGGCCCGGGAACGCCGGGAGAACCTCCAGGAGCTCCTCAACGCGGCCGAGACCTTCGAACGGGAGGAGGGGGGCGACCCCAAGGCGTTCCTCGACCGGGCCGCCCTGGTGTCCGACCAGGACCTGGGTCCGGACCGGGCCGAGGTGGTGACCCTGATGACCCTTCACGCCGCCAAGGGGCTGGAGTACCGGGTGGTGTTCCTCACCGGCCTCGAGGAGGGGGTGCTCCCGCACCAGTTCAGCATGTGGGAGGACGGCGAGGTCGAGGAGGAGCGTCGGCTCTGCTACGTGGGCATGACCCGGGCCAAGGACCGGCTGTTCCTCTCCCGGGCGCGAATCCGGACGGTGTACGGCCGGGACGGCGGCATCCGGGAGCCGAGCCGGTTCCTGGGCGACCTGCCGGCCGGCGTGTTCCGCAGGGTGGAACCCGAGCCGGCCGACCCTTGGGCCCACGAGGCCCCCACCCCTGCTGCCGATCCCACGGCCGAGGCCGGGGGCCGCTACATCCAACCCGGGCCCGGCGCGGTGACGTTCCGGGCCGGCATGCGGATCCGCCACCCCACCTACGGCCCCGGCCGGATCGTACGGGTCCAAGGCCGGGGCCCCGCCACCAAGCTGGTGGTCCGATTCGCCGGCGCCACCCGGAAGCTCCTCGCTTGGATGAGCGACATCGAGGTCGCGGCCGAGGACCTCTGAACGCCGGCCGGGAACTTCGGTCGTCGGTCTACGGTCAACGCTCGTCAGTCGGGGCCTTCGGCCCGCCAGGCGGCTAGGCAGTCGGGCGGCTCTCGACAGGGGCCAGAATTCAGAGGACAGGGGACAGGAAAAACCTTCCACTTTGTTGTAACGCCCCACACAGATTTTGGACTCTACCCGAACTTCTGCCTTCTGACCTCCGGCCCCTGACACCTGAATCGCAGGCCGCTTGCCCCCCGCCGGCAATGACCCCCGGACCAACGGGAGTTCCCCTTCCCCGGTACCCGGCTCCGCAGGGGCCTGACGATGCTTCCGAAAAATTCGGCCCGGATTTGCAATACAACATCGTTTTGTGCAAGAAGTGGGGGCTCCCCTAGTTCTCTCAGGAAAGGAGGTCCCCATGACGCCACCCCAACCCATCGAAGCCATCCCCGCCCCCGCCACCCGCCTGGTGACCCGCCTGGACCGGGTTCCGGGCCTGTCACCGGAGGACCGCCGGAGGATCGCTCCGGTAGCCAAGCGGTTCCGGTTCCAGGCCCCTTCCTACTACCTTTCCCGCATCCGGTGGGACGATCCGGCGGATCCGCTGCGCCGCATCGTGGTGCCGGACCCCCGAGAGGACGAGGCGACCGGGCGGCTCGACCCTTCGAACGAGCGGGCGAACACGGTGCTTCCCGGCCTCCAGCACAAGTATCGGGACACCGTGGTGGTGCTGCTCACCGACCGGTGCGCAGGCCTGTGCCGTTACTGCTTCCGAAAGCGGCTGTTCATGCAGGACGAGAGGGAGTGCCTGCAGGACGTGGGGGCTGCGGTGGCGTACGTGGCGAACCACCCCGAGGTCACAGACGTGCTCCTGACCGGGGGGGACCCGCTGACCCTTCCCACCGACCGCCTCGCGGCCGCTGCCTTGGCGTTCGCGTCGGTTCCCCACGTGCGCACGATCCGCCTGGGCTCGAAGACCCCCGCCTACAACCCCCTGCGGGTGCTCGAGGACCCGGGCATCCCCGACCTGGTGCGTGCGCTGCGGGCCCGGGGCAAGGCCGTGGCGCTCATGAGCCACTTCGATCACCCGGCCGAGCTGGGCCCGGAGGCCCGGCGATGCATCGGCGTGTTCCAGGAGGCCGGCGCCCAGGTGTTCAACCAGTGCCCCCTGGTCCGCGGGGTCAACGACGACCCCTCGGTGCTGGCCGAGCTGTACGAGGAGCTGATCGGCCTGGGGGTCACGCCGTACTACCTGTTTCAGATGCGACCCGCCGTGGGAAACCGGGTGTACGCGGTGCCGATCGTGGAGGGGTGGCAGATCCTGAGCCGGGCCAGACGCCGGCTCTCGGGCCTGGCCCGGCGGGTGCGCTACGCCATGAGCCACTCCACCGGCAAGGTGGAGATCCTGGGGGTGGACGACCGATCGATCTACGCCCGCTACCACCGGGCCCGGGTTGCGGAGGACGAGGACCGGGTCCTGGTGCTGCCCCGGGACGACGGGGCCCTGTGGCTGGACGAGCTGTGGGACCAGGAGGAGCCGCCCGAGGACGACGCCGCGGCCGCGTGACCGGCTTGGCCTTCGGCCCGCTGGAAGGCTAGAAGGCTAGGAGGCTAGAAGGCTATTAACCTGGCGGCAAAATAGGCGCGACACCTCGGAGGGCGGGGCAAGGGACCTGCCTCCGGCCGGCCGCGAAGCCGGGCATGAGATTCGCCGCGCAGGCACGGGACCGAAGAGCTGGTTTCATGACAGCTCGGTGGAATCCGAACCATTTCGCGATCCGAGCGTCGGAGGCGCTGCGCGGAGAGCTAAGGGGCCGCGCCCGGCTCTCCGGCAGGTCCCTTGCCCCTGCGAGCAGGGAGCGATAGCGCCTGGTTATCCGCCTGGTTAATAAAACCCTCCTGCATCTCTAGCATTTCAAGTGACGCCCCCCCAGTTGAAGGCTCGGGGGGCAGGGGTTTTCTGAATTCTGACCCCTGAAACCCATGCCCCCGGACCGTGAGGTGGAGGCGAAGAGGTATGAAGGTTCCTAGAACGTACGGGAATCCGGGAGGTTTTCAAGCCTCCCAGCCTCCTAGCCTTCCAGCCTTCTAGCCGAAGTCACTGGGAAGCGGGTGGCCCCTCGGGTTCCACCACCTCGAACTCGCCGGCCGGCAGGATCCGTTCCAGCCGCCGGCGGGCGCCCAGCAGGTTCTCGTGGGGTTTCATCACGAGGCACGGCTTTCCGTTCCGGCCGGTTTCCACCGGCTCGGCCGAGGGCTCGATGCCCGCAAACACCCGCACGGACTCGGCCCACCTCTTGTTGGGCCGGAACCCGAACCGGCCGGCGAACTCGATGGCCCGCTCCACGATCGCCCGGGCCAGGGAGGGGTCGCAGGGCTCGAACTCCACCTCGTCGTGGAAGATCTCGGGCTTGATGCTCTGCTGGTACTCGTCCGGGTCCAGGTCGGGGAGCACCGCCGTGTCCTTGAGGCCCATGCACCACAGGTCCACGTAGTACCCACCCACGAGCAGGCGTCCGTTCTCGCGACGCCGCGCGAGAAGGATGTGGGCCGACCCCCTGTCCCGCCAACCTCGGCTGATCACGCACTCCTCCACGGGCAGGTCGCCGGCCTTGGCCAGGAGCCGACCCAGGCTCGATTGGGACCGGGCGGCCTCCCTGCGCGCCCGCTCCCTGCGCTTCTTCTCCTCGCGTTCCTTCCGCTTCTTCTCCAGCGCCTTCTGGCGGCGTCGCTGCGCGGAACTCATGGCAGTTCTCACTCCTTTTGTTGGGCCTTCGGCCCGATGGGCTGCTAGTGTCATGGGACTCAAGAAAGCATATCCCTTGCGACGGTGGGGCTGGGGGCTCCGACGAAGCGCGACGGCCGAGCAGCCCGGGCCACCCGACGTAGGGGAG
>JAADGT010000168.1 GCA_013152215.1 Deltaproteobacteria bacterium | reverse complement strand
GGTATGGGATTCAGGAACCAGATTTCAGCGGACAGAAGACAGGAACTCCCGGAAAGCAGTTTGGGTTCCCGCGGGGATCGTCTCGGGGCACCGAAGAGCCTTCTCCCTGTCCACTGACCTCTGAATTCTGGTCCCTGAAACCCATGCCCCCCGAGGCCGTGAGGTGACGCCAAAGAGGCGTGGCCATGCTTGGAACGCTGGGAGATCACGGAGGGTTTTAAGCTTCCTAGTGTCATGGACCGCAAGTTCGTATATTTCCCGAGGGGGGGGGCTGGGGGGCCCTCCTTCGCTGAACGGCCTCGCAGGGAGCCCCCAGCCCCACCGTCGCAAGGGATATGCTTTCTTGAGTTCCATGACACTAGCGGAAGGTACATGGAAGGTATGTAGGAAATTTTCTTGACTAGGGATTATTCCGGGGTAGGATTGCCTCCGGACCATCACCTGCCCGGCCCGGCCGGGCCCAACCACAGGAGGAACACCATGGCGTCGATCAAGGGAACCCGCACCGAGAAGAACCTTCTCACGGCGTTCTGCGGCGAGTCTCAGGCCCGCAACCGGTACACCTACTTCGCGAGCAAGGCCAAGAAGGAGGGGTTCGTCCAGATCTCGGCGATCTTTCAGGAGACGGCGGATCAGGAGAAGGAGCACGCGAAGCGGCTGTTCAAGTTCCTGGAGGGCGGCGAGGTGGAGGTGCAGGCCGCCTTCCCGGCCGGGGTGATCGGGTCCACCCTGGAGAACCTGCGGGCCGCGGCCGCCGGCGAGAACTACGAGCACACCCAGATGTACCCCGAGTTCGCCCGGGTGGCCCGGGAGGAGGGGTTCGACGAGATCGCGGACGTGTTCCTGGCGATCGCGGTGGCCGAGAAGCACCACGAGGAGCGCTACCGGGCCCTGGCGGCCAATGTGGAGGCCGGCCGGGTGTTCCGGCGGGACGAGCCGGTGGTGTGGCGGTGCCGGAACTGCGGGTACCTCCACGAGGGCACCGAGGCCCCGGAGGAGTGCCCCTCGTGCGCCCACCCCCAGGCCCACTTCGAGATCCTGGCCGAGGCCTGGTAACTTGGGGCCTTCGGCCCGCTAGGACGCTAGGAAGCTGGGAGGCTGGAAGGCTGGAAGGCTGGGAAGCTCGAAAAAAACCTCCCGGATTCCGATGCGTTCCAGGCATCGTTGCCCCTCTTCGCCTTCGCCTCACCGTTTCGGGGGGCAAGGGGCCTGCATTCCAGGAATCAGGAGTCGGTGGACGGAAGACAGGGGAAAAGCGCTCCGGAGTTCTCCTGTCTACTGTCCTCTGAATTCTGGCCCCTGATACGGCCGCACGCGGCTCTCCAGCAGGCCCCATGCCTCCGAAGCCTTGGAGCCGAGGCTCGGGAGCCGTTAGGCCGCCTAGCGGGAACCAGGCCCCTTGCTCCCCGAGATCGTGATGTGAAGGAGAAGAGGCATGAAGGTTCCTAGAACCTAGAACGTGCTGGAACCCGGGAGGTTTTTAAGCCTTCTAGCTTTCTAGCTTCCAGCTTTTGAGCATTCCAGCGGGCCGAAGGCCCAACGAAAAGGAGTTGTCATGCCTCCCGTGAAAATCCGAGACGGGATCTTTTGGATCGGCGTGAACGACCGCACCACGGACCTGTTCGAGGGGTTGTGGCCGATCACCCCCGGGGGGGTGTCGTACAACGCGTACCTGGTTCGCGGGGAGCGGACGGCCGTGGTGGACCTGGCCAAGGCCATCAAGGTGGACGAGTTCCTGGATCAGGTGGCGGCCGTGGCCGAGCCGGGGTCCCTGGACTTCGTGGTGATCAACCACATGGAGCCCGACCATTCCGGCCTGCTGCGGACCCTGCTCAGGATCGCGCCCCAGGTCACGATCTTGGGCACGGACAAGACCGTGGCCCTGCTGGACTCGTTCTATGGGATCCGCAGAAACGTGCGGGCCGTGGCCGACGGCGAGGCCCTCTCTTTGGGGAACCGGAGCCTGCGGTTTTTCTCGACCCCGTTCGTTCACTGGCCCGAGACCATGATGACCCTCGAGGAGTCGGAGCGGGTGCTGTTCTCCTGCGACGCTTTCGGCGGGTACGGCGCGTTGCGCGGGGGGGTGTTCGACGACCAGTGCCCCGACCTGGCCGAATACGAGGAGGAGGCACTGCGGTACTACGTGAACATCGTGGCCAAGTTCAGCCCCATGGTGCTGAAGGCGATCGCCAAGCTCGCCGAGGTTCCCGTGGAGGTGATCGCGCCGTCCCACGGCCTGATCTGGCGGAAGGACCCGGGGCGCATCGTCGGGTTGTACGAACGGTGGGCCCGGTACGCGGGGGGGGCTGGGGAGCCCGGCGTGACCCTGCTGTACGGGTCCATGTACGGCAACACAGAGGCGGTGATGAACGCGGTGGCCCAGGGGGTTTCGGCCGAGGGGGTGCCGGTGGAGATCTTCGATGTGACCCGAGCCCACGTGAGCTACGTCCTGCCGTCCCTGTGGGTCCGGTCGGGGGTTCTGATCGGGGCGCCCACCTACGAGGCCGGGCTGTTCCCGCCCATGGCCCACGTGCTGGACATGGCCGGTCGTAAGGCCGTGCGTGCCAAGAAGGTAGCCCGGTTCGGCAGCTACGGGTGGAGCGGGGGGGCCCAGAGGGAGCTGGAGCGGTGGTTCGAGACCTTGCGCTGGGACCAGGTGCTCGAGCCGTTCGAGTTCGTAGGGGCCCCCAGCGACGCCGACCTGGAGCGGGGGGAGCGGTTCGGCCGGGACTTCGCCCGGGCCCTCATGGGCAAGGAGGAGGCGACGCCGTGAGCATCCCCGGCGACGGCGTCCACGCCAACATGGAGCGGCTCCAGGAGGTGTGCCGTCGCCACGGGTTCAAGCTGACCCACCAGCGGTTGGAGATCCTCCGCGCGCTGACCAAGGAGCCGGGGCATCCCACGGTGGAAGAGGTGTACGGCCGGGTTCGCCCGAGGCTGCCCACGGTGTCGATGGACACCGTGTACCGGGCCCTGGCCGCGTTCGAGCGGATGGGGCTGATCGCCCGGGTCCAGCCCGGAGGGCCTGCGGTCCGGTACGACGCGGACCCCACCTCCCATCACCACCTGATCTGCCGGCGGTGCCGGGAGATCAGGGACTTCCGGTGGCCCGAGTTCGACCGCATGTCCCCGCCCATCGAGCCGGGCGCCTGGGGAACCGTGGAGGGGCGGCGGGTGGAGATCTGGGGGTTGTGCCCCAAATGCGCGGCCGAGTCCGGGGAATCCTCTTCGAGTCTACCGCCCCCCCGGGAACCGTAATGCTAGGTCCACTAGCCGGTTGGCGTACCCCCACTCGTTGTCGTACCAGGCCTGGAGCTTCACGAAGTCACCGCCCACCATCCGGGTCTGGGGCCCGTCCACCACGGCCGAGAAGGGGCTGCCCACGTGGTCCACGGACACCAGCGGCTCCTCGGTGTAGGCCAGGATGCCCCGCAGGGGGCCTTCGGCGGCCCGCCGCAGCTCGGCATTCACCTCGTCGGCCGTCGCCCGGGCTTCCAGTGCCACGGTGATGTCGGCCAGGGATACGTCGGGGGTGGGCACCCGCACCGAGACCCCGTCCAGGCGGTCGGCCAGCTCCGGAAGCACCAGCCCCACGGCCCGGGCCGCTCCCGTGGTGGTGGGCACCATCGACACCCCGGCCGCCCGGGCCCGGCGCAGGTCGGGGTGGGGCGAGTCCAGGAGCTTCTGGTCGTTGGTGTAGCTGTGCACGGTGGTCACCAACCCCCGCCGGACCCCGAACCCCTGGTGGAGCACCTTGAGGATCGGAGCCAGGCAGTTGGTGGTGCACGAGGCATTGCTCACGATTCGGTGCCGCTCGGGGTCGAGCAGGTGGTCGTTGACCCCCAGCACCACGGTGAGGTCGGCTCCGTCCGCGGGCGCCGACACGACCACCCACCGGGCGCCGGCCTCAAGGTGCCGGGCGGCCCGGTCCCGCACGGTGTTGCGGCCCGTGCATTCGAGCACCAGGTCCACACCCAGGTCGGCCCAGGGGCAGCGGCGCGGATCGTCGGCCCGCACGAACGGGATCTGCCGACCCTCCACCTGGAGCCGGTCGGTCCCGGCCTCCACCGTGCCCCGGAACCGACCGTGGACCGTGTCGTACTGGAGCAGGTGCCCCAGGGCCCGGGGGTCCTCCCGGTCGGATACGGCGGCGATCTCCACGCCGGCCCGTTCCCACGCGGCCCGGAACGCGCTGCGGCCGATCCGGCCGAAGCCGTGGATGGCGATGCGAATGGCCATGGAACTCCTCACACCAAAACGACTCCGCCCCGGGCATTCCGGGGCGGACGGGGCGCGACAAGGGCCTCCTCCGAACGGAGCGGGGGCCGAGCGGGCTGGCCCTAGATGTAGTACATGAACCGGGCGTCCAGCTGGCGCTGGATGCCCAGCTCCTCGGCCCTCTGACACAGGTCCTGGATCGTGGTGCTCCGGAAGATGTCAGCGATCTTGTCCCCGATCTCCTTCCACATCGGGCTGGCCACACACTGGGGCTTGCGTTCGCAAGGCGGGGCCGCGCACTCGTCGTCGATGTCGCTGACGCAGAACACCAGCTCGATGGGACCCTCGGTGCAGGTGACGATGTCGTACAGGGTGATCTCGCTCGGCTTCTTCAGCAGGAAGTAGCCCCCGCGGGGACCCCGCTTGCTCCCCAGGATCCCGGCCTTCTTGAGCTTTTGGAAGATCTGCTCCAGATAGCGGGGGCTGATCTGTTGGCGGTCCGAGATGTCCTTGATCTGCGCGGGAAGGCCGCCCGCATGGTAGGCGATATCAAAGACCGCCCGAACGCCGTACCTGCTCTTCGTTGTGAGTTTCATGGTCTGCACCTCGTCGGTTCCCGATATGGATGTGCGAAAATACCAGCCGCTGCATACCGGGTCAAGGGGAGGTGCTTTCGGATCGGCGCACGCGGATGTGTAGCTCCCGGAGCTGGGCCGGGTCCACCTCGGCGGGCGCGTCGGTGAGCAGGCAGGTGCCCCGCTGGGTCTTGGGGAACGCGATCACGTCCCGGATGCTGGGGGTCCCGCACAGGAACATGAGGATTCGGTCCAGGCCGAAGGCGATGCCCCCGTGGGGCGGGGCTCCGAACGAGAGGGCCTCCAGAAGGAACCCGAACTTCTCACGGGCCTCCTCCGGGCCGATGCCGAGGGCGTCGAACACCTTTTGCTGCACCTCGGCGGTGTGGATCCGGATGGATCCGCCTCCGATCTCCACCCCGTTGAGCACCAGGTCGTAGGCCTGGGCCCGGACCTCCAGGGGGGCGTCGGCCAGCTTGTCCACGTCCTCCGGCACCGGGCTGGTGAAGGGGTGGTGGAGGGCCACGTACCGCTTCTCGTCGGGATCCCACTCCAGAAGGGGGAACTCGGTGATCCAGCAGAACGACCACCGGCCCTCGGGGATGAGCCCCAGCCGTTCGGCCAGGTGGACCCGGAGCTTGGACAGGGCCAGGTTGGCCACCTTCTCGGTATCGGCCACGAAGAACAGGATGTCGCCGGGCTCCGGCGCCGCGGCCGCCCCGATCCCCTCCCGGGCCTCGTCACCGAGGAACTTTGCGATGGGCGACTGCCAGGTGCCGTCGGGCTGGATCCGGATCCACGCCAGCCCCTTGGCCCCGAACGGGGCCACGAACCCGGCCAGGTCGTCGATCTCCTTGCGCGACAGGGCCGCTCCCGCTCCTTTGGCATTGAGGACCTTGACCACCCCGCCCTTGGCCACGGCCTGGGCGAACACCTTGAACCCCGAGCCGGCCACGCATCCGCTCACGTCGGCCAGTTCGAGCCCGAACCGCAGGTCCGGCGCATCGGTGCCGTACCGGGCCATGGCCTCGGCATAGGGCATCCGGGGGAACGGCCGGGGCAGCTCCACACCCAGGGTGTCCTCCCAGAGCCGACAGATCATGGCCTCCATCAGGTCGAGGATGTCCTCCACCCCCACGAAGCTCATCTCCAGGTCGATCTGGGTGAACTCCGGCTGGCGGTCGGCCCGCAGGTCCTCGTCGCGGAAGCACTTGACGATCTGGAAGTAGCGCTCGACCCCCGAGACCATCAGGATCTGCTTGAACAGCTGGGGGCTCTGGGGGAGGGCGTAGAACCTGCCCGGCGCGAGCCGGCTCGGGACCAGGAAGTCCCGGGCCCCCTCCGGGGTGGAGCGGGTCAGCACCGGGGTCTCCACCTCCCAGAACCCCTGATCGTCGAGGAATCGGCGCACGCTGGAGGCGGCCCGGTGGCGCATGGCCAGGTTCTTCTGGAGGGCCGGCCGCCGCAGGTCCAGGTACCGGTACTTGAGCCGCAGGTCGTCGCCCACCTCGGCTTCCTCGTCCACCGGGAACACCGGGGTGCGCGACCGGTTCAGGATCTTGAGCTCCCGCACCCGCACCTCCACCTGGCCGGTGGGGAGGTCCGGGTTCTCGGTGCCCTCGGGCCGCGGCGCCACCTCGCCGCGTACCGCGACCACGTACTCGCTGCGCAGCCGGTGGGCCTGCTCGTGGGCCTGGGGGGCCACGTCGGGGTAGAACACGGCCTGCACCAGGCCCTCGCGGTCGCGCAGGTCCACAAAGATCAAGCCGCCGTGGTCGCGGCGGCGGTGTACCCACCCCATCAGCGTGACGGTCTGGCCCACGTGCTCGGGCCGAATGTGGCCGCACCCGTGGGTGCGCCTCCATGTTCCCATGGGTTCGATCACGGCAGGACTCTCCTTGGCGGTGAAGCGGCTCGGCATCGGCGGCCGCCGGTCGGCTCCAGGCCGGACGGGGCCCCGAGCACGCTCGGGAACGCCGGGGCTACCCGGCCCGCATCAGTTTGTAGCTCTTTTGGCTTCCGTGGGGATCATGGCACGAGAGGCAGCGGCCGCCCGCCTTGGTGTGCTGGGTTCCGGTTCCCCGCTCGTGGCACAGCAGGCACAGCCGGGCCGGCTTGGTCTTGAACCGGAACTTCCCGGCCTTCTTGGCGGTGCAGGTCGGGCCCGCGGGCACGTGACACGACACGCACCCCGGCGCCCCCGCCTGTTCGGCCGCCACGGGGCCGTGGAGGAACTGGGGCGCCATGAGGTCCTGGTGGCAGCCCCCGTCCACGCAGCTCCCGGCGGTTGCCGGCGCGCAGGTGACGACCAGGATCGCCGCCACGGCGAACGCGGCCGAGCCGAGCACTCGGAATCGTCGGTGGGTCATCGTTGTCTCCCTGGGGGGTCAGGAGGGGGTGGCGATGTGGCCCATAAGATACGAGATCAGTTCGCCGGCCGCCACGGTTTCCTGGTTGCCGGTGGAGAGGTCCTTAACGGTCACCGTGCCGGCGGCCATCTCGTCCTCGGCCAGGATCAGCGCGAACCGGGCCCCGCTGCGGTCGGCCGCACGCATCTGGGCCTTGAAGCTGCGGGCGGCCAGGTCCATCGTGCTGCCCACCCCGCGGGCCGCCAGCTCCCGTCGCAGGGCCAGGGCCCGGGCGGCGGCCTCTGGCCCCCGGGTCACCCAGTAGGCCGTGGGCGCCGGGGCAGGGGCCGCCTCGGGGTCCAGCAGGAGCCCCAGCCGCTCCATGCCCAAGGCGAACCCCAGGGC
>JAADGT010000272.1 GCA_013152215.1 Deltaproteobacteria bacterium | reverse complement strand
TGTTTGAATCCGGTCCGCCTTTGGGCGGACCGATCCCTGGCGAGGACGACGGGAATGTCGCAGTGCGACCGGTGCGGTGCGGAGCTGCCCCCGGGCAGCCTCAAGTACCTGATCACGATCCACGTGACGGCCGATTTCGACGGCGTGCTCCCCGACCAGGGGGACATGGACGACCTGGAGGCGTTCATGCGGACCCTCGACGGCGTCGATCCGGGCTCGGCCGGCCGGGACGTGTACCAGGCTCAGGGGTTCCTGTTGTGCCCGGCCTGCAAAGCGTCGTTCCTGGCCGACCCGCTGGGGCGGGCCCGGACCGGTGAGCCGCCGGGGCCGGGGGGCCGGATGCACTGATCCGGGCCCGGCTCTTCGGCAGGTCCTTTGCCTCCCGATCCGGAGGGCGTCCTTTGCCCCCGGGGTCGTTAGCGACCCGGCGAGAAGATAGGCGCGCTTGATCGGGGGGAGGGGCAAGGAACCTGCCTCCGGCCGGGCGCGAAGCCGGGCATTGAGATTCGCCGCGCAGGCACAGGACCGAACAGCTGATTTCATGGCAACTCGGTGGAATCCGGCCCATTTCGTGGTCCGGGCGCCAGAGGCGCTGCGCGGCGAGCTAAGGGGCCGCGCCCGGCTCTCCGGCAGGCCCCTTGCCCCCCGATCCGGGGGCGGTGGCGCCGGTTTGTTGCCGGGTTGATGGCTTTCGATCCCGAGACGGTGGCCGGCCCGCCGGGCCGGTTGGAAAAGGACGGCATGAGGTACGGACGCGCACTGCTCGACGTGGAGAAGCCCGGCCGGTACGAGGGGCTCGAGGTCGGCGCCGTGGTCAAGGACTGGGACGGGGCCGGGGTGCGGGTGGCCCTGTGCTTCCCCGACGTGTACGAGATCGGCATGAGCCACCTGGGGCTCCAGATCCTGTACCACGCCCTGAACCGGGAGGAAGGGGTCCTGGCCGAGCGGGCCTTCGCCCCCTGGCACGACATGGAGGCCCTGCTGCGGCGCCGGGGCTGGCCCCTGGTCACCCGGGAGTCGGGCCGGCCGCTGGTCGAGTTCGACCTGGTGGGGTTCACCCTGCCCTACGAGCTGTCGATCACCAACGTCCTGTTGATGCTCGATCTGGGCGGGGTGCCGCTCCGGGCCGCCGATCGGGGCCCGGGCCATCCCCTGGTGATCGCGGGCGGGCCGGTGTGCGCCAACCCCGAGCCGTTCGCGGACTTCTTCGACGCGTTCTTCGTGGGCGACGGCGAGGAGGCCGTGGTGGAGCTGGCCCGGGCCGTGGAGGGAGCGGGGTCGGATCGGGAGGCGAGGCTCGAGGCCCTGTCGCGGGTGGAGGGGGTGTACGTGCCGGCCCGCACCCGGCCGCGGTTCGAGGCCGGCCGGTTCGTGGGGTTCGACCCGCCGATGCGGGTGAGGCGGCGGGTCCTGCCGGATCTGTCCGCCTCGCCTCCGCCGGCCCGGCCGGTGGTGCCGTTCATCTCGACGATCCACGACCGGCTCGCCGTGGAGGTCTGCCGGGGGTGCACCCGGGGGTGCCGGTTCTGCCAGGCCGGGTTCTACTACCGACCGGTCAGGGAGCGGCCGGCCGAGCAGGTGGCCCGGGCCGTGGCCGGGGGCGTCGAGCAGTGCGGGTACGACGAGGTGGGGCTCTTGTCCCTGTCCACGGGGGACTACTCGTCGATCGGGCCGCTCCTGGTGCGACTCATGCGCGAGCACGGCGAGCGGCAGACCGCGGTGAGCCTGCCGAGCCTGCGGGTCGACAGCCTGGACGACCGGGTGCTCCAGGAGATCCGCCGGGTGCGCAAGACGGGGTTCACCCTGGCCCCCGAGGCCGGGTCCGAGCGGCTCCGGCGGGTCATCAACAAGAACATCACCGAGGCCGAGATCTTCGGGGCGGTCCACAAGGTGTTCGCGGCGGGCTGGAAGGGGCTGAAGCTCTACTTCATGGTGGGGTTGCCCACCGAGACCTCCGAGGACCGGCAGGCCATCGTGGACCTGGTGCGCCGGATCGCCAAGGCCGCGCCCAAGGGGAGGGGCCGGGTGGGCGTGAGCATCTCGAACTTCGTGCCCAAGCCCCACACCCCCTTCCAGTGGGCCCGGCAGATCGGGGTGGCCGAGATCGAGGAGATCCAGGCGTTCTTCAAGGAGAAGCTGCGGCGGGGGGCGGTGGACCTGCGTTGGCACGACGCCCGGATGAGCGTGCTCGAGGGGGTGATCGCCCGGGGCGACCGGCGCCTGGGCCGGGTGATCGAGGCGGCCTACCGCAACGGATGCCGCATGGACGCCTGGACCGGCGAGTTCCGGTGGCAGACCTGGGAGGCCGCGTTCCGGGAGGCCGGGCTCAGCCCCGAGGAGTTCCTGGCCGAGCGGGACCCTGCCGCGCCCCAGCCATGGGACGTGGTGGACCTGGGCGCCGACCCGGCGTTCCTGCGGGCCGAGTGGGAGCGCGCCCTGCGGGCCGAGCCCACCCCGGACTGCCGGGACGGCCGGTGCCAGGGGTGCGGCCTGTGCGACTTCGACCGGGTGAAGCCCCGGGTGGCCGAGCCGGTTCCCTACCCGCCGCCGGCCGAGCCACCGCCACCGAAGCCCGAGGACCTGTCGCAGGTCCCCCGGATCCGGTTCCGGTTCTCCAAGCAGGGCCCGGCCTCGTTCCTGGCCCACCTGGAGACGGTGGCCGCTCTGCACCGGGCGTTGCGGGCGGCCGGGGTGGACGTGGTGTACTCCCGGGGGCACCACCCCCAGCCCCGGATCGTGCTGGGTCCGGCGCTTCCGCTGGGCACCGAGAGCCGGGCCGAGCTGGCGGACCTGAAGGTGTGGACCGTGCCCCCCTTGGCCGAGACCCAGGCCCGCATGAACGCCCGTCTGCCCGAGGGGCTGCGGGTGGAGGCCATGTGGGTGATCGGCCCGGACACCAAGGGGCTGACCGGCGGGGGCACGGTGGAGGAGTACGAGGTGGTGCCCTCGGCCGAGGCGGACGCGGCGGTGGGGGGGCGCCCCGGCTGGCGGGAGCGGGTCGGGGCGTTCTGGGCCGCCGCCGAGTTCCCGGTGGTCAAGCACCGCAAGAACAAGGCCGATCGGGTGCTGGACGCCCGGCGGTACGTGGAGGGCCTGTGGGAGGAGGGGGGGCGGCTGCACGTGCGGATCCGCCGGGCCGACAACGGCACCGCGGTCACGCCGGAGGATCTGATGCACCGCCTGGCCGGCCTGGCCGAGGGCGTGCGGGCCTGCGACCGGATCGTCAAGGTGCGGATGCGGTTGAGTTGACCGGCAGCCGCTCCAGCAGACCCCATGCCCCCGAGGCCTTGCCATCGGGGCTCGGGAGCCTTCCAGCGGGCCGAAGGCCCCAGACCAACGACCAACGACCGACGACCGAAGTTACCGGAGCAGACATGTCCGAGGTGGAAGCGGCGCCCAGCCTGTCGAAAGAGATCATCATCAACGCCACGCCCCAGGACACCCGGGTGGCCCTGCTGGAGAACAAGGTCCTGGCCGAGCTCTACATCGAGCACGTCAAGGATCGAAGGGTGGTGGGCAACATCTACAAGGGCCGCGTGGTGCGGGTGTTGCCGGGGATGCAGGCGGCGTTCGTGGACATCGGCCTCGAGAAGGCGGCGTTCCTGTACGTGTCGGACGTGTACTCCGACATCCAGGAGTATGCGGAGATGTTCGGCCTGGACGAGGACGGGGACGTCCCGCTGCGCCCCTCCAAGCCTGCGGCCCCCATCGAGGATCTGCTCCACGAGGGCCAGGAGGTGCTGGTGCAGGTGGCCAAGGAGCCCCTGGGACGCAAGGGCGCTCGGATCACCCAGTTCGTGAGCCTGCCGGGCCGCAACGTGGTGTACCTGCCCCACGTGAACCACATCGGGGTGTCCCGCCGAATCACCGACGAGGAGGAACGGGCCGCGCTCCGGGAGATGGTGGCCGAGCTCCGCACGGGTCCCGGGGGGTTCATCGTCCGCACCGCGGCCGAAGGGTGCACCGCCGAGGACCTGAAGCCGGAGATGGAGTTCCTGACCCGGCTGTGGGACGACGTGGTCCAACGGGCGGCCCGCGTGTCGGCCCCCAACCTGCTCCACTGCGACCTGGACATCTCGTTCCGGGCCATCCGCGATCTGTACACCCCCGAGGTGCGCCGGATCGTGGTGGACTCGGCCGAGGAGTACAAGAAGATCCTGGAGTTCGTCGGGACCTACGTGCCCCAAGCGCGTCCGCTGGTGGAGCTCTACAACCGACCCGAGCCGATCTTCAGCTTCTACGACATCGAGATCGAGATCTCCAAGGCCTTGGAGCGGCGGGTGTGGCTCAAGAGCGGGGGCTACATCGTGATCGAGCGCACCGAGGCCCTGACGGCCATCGACGTGAACACCGGTTCCTACGTGGGGAAGCGCAACCTGGAGGAGACCATCCTCAAGACGAACCTGGAGGCGGCCCGGGAGATCGCCTACCAGCTCCGGCTCCGGAACATCGGGGGGATCATCATCATCGACTTCATCGACATGGAGGTGGAGGAGAACCGCCGCAAGGTGTTCGAGACCCTGGAGGCGGAGCTGCGGAAGGACCGGGCCAAGACGAACCTGCTCCAGATCTCCAGCCTGGGCCTGGTGGAGATGACCCGCAAGAGGGTCCACGAGGACCTGGGCCGAATGCTGTGCGAACCGTGCCCCTACTGCGAGGGCAAGGGGTACGTGCGGTCCCGGTCCACGGTGGCCTACGACGTGTTCCGGGAGATCCGGCGCCGCCGTCACGGGATCGCGTCGGACACCATCGTGGTGGAGGCCCACCCCGACGTGGTCCACTACCTCTACGACGAGGAGCGCTCGGGGCTCGAGGCCCTGGAGCAGACCCTGGGCAAGCAGATCGTGCTCAAGGCCCGGCCCCACCTGCACCAGGAGGAGTTCCGGGTGCTCGAAGGATAGGGATCACGACGAAAGCATTCCCGGGCTCGCGCCCTTCTCTTCTCCTCCGGGGTCCCCTCCCTCTCACACCTGCTCGCGCTCGGCGAGCCTCAGGTACATCAAGGCCTTGGGGTTGTCGGGCGAGCGCTCCAGCACCCCATTCCACTCCTCCACGGCCAGGTCCACCTGGCCCCGGCTGTAGTAGGTGATGCCGAGCTGGATCCCGGCCTCGGTGTAGTGGGGGTGCTCCTCCTTGACCCGCCGGAACTCGGCCACGGCGTCGTCGTAGCGGCCCATGTCCCGGAACAGGACCCCCACCCGGGTTCGCAGGTCCGGGAAGGTGGGGCCCAGGGCCAAGGCCTTGCGGTACTCCGACTCGGCCTCTGCCAGCATGCCCAGGCTGTGATAGATCTCGCCGATGTCGGCGTGCACGTTGGCCAACCGGCCCTTGACGTATGGATCCACCGTGCCCTGGTCCACCCGGGAGGCCCGGCGGGCCTTCTCGAAGGCCCGTTCCGCCTCTTCGTACCGGCCCAGGTCGTTCAGGGCCACGGCCAGGTTCAGGAGCGCCTCGGTGTAGTGGGGGTTGATGTCCAGGGCCTCCTGGAACAGGGCCACCGCCCCTTCTCGGTCGCCCTTCTGGAACGCGATGGCCCCCAGCATGTTGAAGATGTCGGCGAACCGGCAGTCCAGGTCCAGCAGCTTGCGCAGGTAGCGCTCGGCCTCTTCGTAGCGGCCGTCGTTGAACGCCTCGCGCCCCAGGTGGGTGAGCTCCACGATCGCCGAGTCCACGGGAACGTCTCCTTTCCGGTTTCGCGGCCGTACCTTCCCAGTAGCTTCCGCTAGGACGCTAGGAGGCTGGGAGGCTAGGAGGCTCGAAAACCTCCCGGATTCCCACGCGTTCTAGGAATCACTATGGCTCTTCGCCTCCACCTCACGGCCCGGGGGGCATGGGGCCTGCTGGAGCGCCGGGCGCGGCTCCTTGGCTCGCCGCGCCCCCCGAACATCCGTAGCTTTGTCGACTTCCAGGGCCCTCCGCTGTCGCCGCCCGAACAGGCTGCTCCGGCAACGGCATGCGAAGGCGCGGCGATCGGATGCTGCACTCGCGCCCGGCCGGAAGCAGGCCCCATGCCCCCCCGCCGGCAAGGCCCCGGACCAAGGAAAGTTACCCTTCCCGTTGTAGGGCCCTGAGGGGGCCTGGCGATGCTTCCCCCAATGAAGTGATCGGCAAAAAAACGAAAAGGTCCGTTCCTATCGGAAAACGGACCTTCACGATCTACTCATCGTCCCCCGCCTTCTCCCTCTCGGCCTTCGGTTGGATCTCCAGGGCCAGGGCCAGGGCCTGGTCGCGCAGGGGTGAGTCCGGGTACGAGCGCACCAGCTCCTGAAGCCGCCCCAGCGCTGCGGAGTAGCGCTTCTTCCGAAGGTAGTACCGGGCCACGTACATCTCGTGCTCGGCCAGGCGTTGGCGCAGCTCCTTCACCTTGTCCTGGGCCTCGGCCGCGTACTGGCTCTTGGGGCGGGCGTACAGCAGCTTCTGGAACGCCTCCAGGGCCCGATGGGTGGGCTCCTGGTCCCGGTCCGGGGGCTGGCTCAGGTTGTAGTAGCACAGGCCCCGCCGGAAGATCACGTAGTCCAGCTTCGGGTAGGTGGGGTGGAGCTCCTCGAAGCCGCGGTACGCGGCGGCCGCCTCCTCGAACTTCTCCTGGCGGAACAGCATGTCCGCCTCCAGCAGCTCCGCCTCGGTGGCGAACTTGGAGAACGGGTGGTCGTCGCGGATGCGGTCGATGATCTTCTGGGCCTCTTCGTACCTGTACTTCTCCACGGCCCTCTGGGCCATGGCGTAGAGCTCGGCAGGAGAGAGGTCCTCCAGCCGCTGGGTGCCCCAGCACCCCGCGAGGGCGATGCCGAGAACGAGGCAGAGGAGGGTACGGGCGGATCGGATCACGTGGGCCTCCCGGAATGGAAAGAACGTAGCGGGAAACGCCCCCCGGCGTCAACGCCGCAACCTTTCGAGCGACTCGGTGTAGGGCGGTCGGGCCACGCCGCGTTCCGTGACGATGGCCGTCACCAGGCAGGCCGGGGTCACGTCGAAGGCCGGGTTCCACACGTCCACCCCCTCGGGCGCGACCCGGGCTCCCCCGCAGTGGGTCACCTCGGCCGGGTCCCGCTCCTCGATGGGGATCTCGTCGCCCGACGAGAGCTCGAAGTCGACGGTGGAGAGGGGGGCGGCCACGTAGAACGGCACCCCGTGCTCCCGGGCCAGCACCGCCAGCGTGTAGGTGCCGATCTTGTTGGCCACGTCGCCGGAGCGGGTGATGCGGTCGGCGCCCACCACCACCGCGTCCACCCCCCCCATCCTCATCCGGTACCCGGCCATGCTGTCGGTGATGAGGGTCACCGGGATGCCGTCCTTCCGGAGCTCCCAGGCGGTCAGCCGGGCTCCCTGGAGGAACGGCCGGGTCTCGTCGGCCAGCACCCGGACGCGCTTGCCCGCCTCGGCCGCGGCCCGGATCACCCCCAGGGCGGTGCCGTACCCGGCGGTGGCCAGGGCGCCGGCGTTGCAGTGGGTCAGCACGGTGGCCGGGTCGGGCAGCAGCTCCGCCCCGAACCGGCCCATGGCCCGGCAGGCCGCCAGGTCCTCGGCCTCGATGGCCCGGGCCTCGGCCTC
>JAADGT010000175.1 GCA_013152215.1 Deltaproteobacteria bacterium | reverse complement strand
TCATGGATAATCGGGCTATCAACCCGGCATCTAAATAGGCGCGCTTGCCTCCCTGATTGGGGGGCAAGGGACCTGCCTCCGGAAAAACGCGTCTATTTTGTCGCCGGGTAAAGTAGTTGGTGGTCTGAAGGTATCGGGTAGCTGGGGGAGGTCACCCTCCCCCGGCTCCCACACCACCGTACATACGGTTCCGTATACGGCGGTTCACGAAAATGCTCGCGAGTCTCCGGTGCTCTTGAGCGAGGCTCACGAGTCCCTGCTTTCGCAACCAACGTACCGTCACGGCCTGGTTCATGTGGCTCGCGCCCGCGTTCCACCACGGGCCGCGCCCGTTGTACGCCGACCTCGACGCCCGGGCCTCGTCCAGCCCGAACGCCAGGAGCTTCTTGAGCCGCGTCGGGGGCCGCTTCCACTGCCGCCACAAAATGCACCGCAGTTTCCGCCGGATCCACCCGTCCAGCTCTTCGAACACTCCCTGTACCTCGGCCAGCCGATAGTAGGACACCCAACCCAGCAGCACCCGGTTGAGTTCCGTGATCACCCGGCCCAGCCGGCGTCCTCGTCCCGCACGCAGGATGCCCCGCAGTCGCGCCTTCAGACGCTTGACGCTCTCGCCAGACACCTTGCGCTTGGGCTCCTTGTGCACGGTCAGGCTGTAGCCCAGGAACTTCCGTTCCCACGGCCGTCCCACCGCGCTCTTCTCCCGGTTGACTCTCAGGCGCAGTCGCTTCGCCAGAAACCGCTCCAGCGACTCCAGCACCCGCTCCCCCGCCGCGCGGCTCTTGACGTACACGTTGCAGTCGTCCGCGTACCGCACGAACCGGTGACCCCGCCGCTCCAGCTCCTTGTCCAGTTCGTCAAGGAGGATGTTGCTCAGCAGCGGCGACAGGGGCCCGCCCTGCGGCGTCCCCTCTCGTCGGGCGCTCACCACTCCGCCCTCCATCATCCCCGCCTGTAGGTACCGGCGGATCAGTACCAGCACCCGTTTGTCCTTCACCCGTCTTGCCACCCGTGCCATCAGCACGTCGTGGTTCACACGGTCAAAGAACTTCTCCAGGTCCATGTCCACCACCCACCGATGCCCCGACCTCACGTGCTCTTGCGCCCGCTTCACCGCCTGGTGCGCGCTGCGCCCCGGCCGAAAGCCGTAGCTCTCATCCGAGAACGTCGGGTCGAAGATCGGCCCCAGGACCTGCAGCACGGCCTGCTGGATCAACCGGTCCAGCACCGTCGGTATCCCCAGCACCCTCACCCCTTTCCCGCCCGGCTTCGGGATCTCCACCCGCCGCACCGGGTGGGGTCGATAGGTGCCCTGGAGCAGTTCCTCACGGATCCGCCCCCAGTGCTCCCGGCAGTACCCCATCAGGTCTTCGACGCGCATCCCGTCGATCCCTGGGGCTCCTCCGTTTCGCACCACCCGTTGGTATGCTCTCATCAGGTTCTCGCGGCGCAGCACCTCCTCCATCAACCCCGAAGCCTCGTCCCCGGCTCTCGCTTCCGGTGCCGCAGCCGCTTGACGCTCACCTCCCGTACCCTCGGCGGTTCCGCCGCCTGCTCTCCGGGCGCGCTCGGGCCTCCCAGCCCTCCTGTCTGCGCCTCCTTCGGCCATCGAACCCTCCGCTGCCGGTTCGGCTCCTCGTGTTCGGCCCTTCGTCGCCGTGCGCAAGCGACTACTATGGCCTCGGCTGACTCCTGCCAGAACCTCCCGGTCGCCTCTCGGCGCCGGTAGCCTCTCCTCAGGCACCCTGACAGGTCTCCCGGGGTAAGGCGCGTGACTTTCACCCCATCCACCTGCCGCATCTACGCCCACCCGGTCCGGGTAGCATCGGGCTTCAGGTCTCATTGCCCCCTCGCCCACCCGGTGGACGCCTCCTATGCGGTTCGTGTTCCTCAGGCCAGGGCTTTGCCTACAGCTTCCTCCCCACGACGCCTCGCGACGCCGCAGTTGCTGTTCAGCTAGGGGTTCCTGCTACCAAGGCCCCCAGAGGACTTTCACCTCCGAGTCACTTCCCGCTTCGCTTTCGCTCCACGGTTGACAGCGCCGGTCACGGCGCTGCGCGCCATGCCCGGCGCACAACGAAAAGGGGAGCCGATCTCTCGGCTCCCCTTCCTGCTTCCGATGGTGCCCAGGGCCGGACTCGAACCGGCACGGGATTTCCCCACTACCCCCTCAAGATAGCGTGTCTACCAGTTCCACCACCTGGGCACGAATCCGGTTGGCTCTACTTCTTCTGTTCGCCGGCCGGTTGATCGGCCGGCGGCTGCTGGGCCGGAGCCTGCTGGGGCGCGGGCGCGGTGGCCGCCGGCTGGTCCGGCACCACGCTGACCTTATACCGATGGCTCGCCATATAGGTCAAGCCCAGGGAGGTGAGCATGAACACCCCGGCCGCGACCGCGGTCAGCTTGCCCAGGAACGTGGTGCCCCCTGAGCTGCCGAACAGGGTCTGGCTCGATCCGCCGAACACGGCGCCCATGTCGGCGCCCTTGCCCTGCTGGAGGAGCACGATGCCCACCAGGATGAAGCTCACGATCACATGAACGACAATCAACAGCGTGTACATGGTCCCGTCCGTCTGGATGAGGATCGAAACGCGCTTTATAGCGCACTTCGGGCAATGGATGCAAACGCCTCCGCCTGGAGGCTGGCGCCGCCCACCAGGGCGCCGTCCACGTCGGGCTGCCCCAGGAGCTCCGCGGCGTTGTTCGGCTTGACGCTGCCCCCGTACAGGATGCGCACCCGGCGGGCCGCGTCGCCGCCGCCGATCGCCTCCAGGGTCGCTCGGATGTGGGCGTGCATCTCCTGGGCCTGTTCGGCCGTGGCCGACCGGCCGGTGCCGATGGCCCACACCGGCTCGTAGGCCACCACCAGGCGCTCCAGGGCGTCGGGGCCCAACGGGCCGACGCCCGCCCGGATCTGGGTCTCCACCACCTCGAAGGCCCGGCCCGCGTCCCGCTGCTCCAGGGTCTCGCCCACGCACACGATCGGGGCCATGCCGGCACCCAGCACCCGGCCCGCCTTCCGGGCCACCAGGTCGTCGGTCTCGCCGAAGTCCCGGCGTCGCTCCGAGTGCCCCACGATCACGTAGTGCACGCCGAGCTCGGCGAGCATGGGCGCGGCCACCTCACCGGTGTAGGCGCCCTCGAGCTCCCAGTGGACGTTCTGGGCCCCCAGGCGGACGGGGGTGTTCGTGAGCACCCGGGCCACCGGAGCCAGGGCGGTGAACGGCGGGGCGACCGCCACCTCCACCCCGGCCAGGTCCCGGACCCCTGCGGCGACCGCCTCGGCCAGGGCCACGGCCTCGGTCACGGTCTTGTGCATCTTCCAGTTGCCGGCGACGAGCGGTGTGCGCATGGATGGATCCTTTCTCCGCCCTCACTCCAGGGCGGCGATGCCCGGCAGGGTCTTGCCTTCGAGAAGCTCCAGGGACGCCCCTCCGCCGGTGGAGATGTGGGAGATCCGGTCGGCCAGCCCGGCCTGGGTCACGGCCGCCACGCTGTCGCCGCCCCCCACCACGGTGAACGCCGGCGAGTCGGCCGCGGCCCGGGCCACGGCCACGGTGCCCTCGGCGAACGCCGGGATCTCGAACACCCCCATGGGGCCGTTCCAGACCACGGTGCGCGCCCCGGCCACGGCCCGGGCGTAGGCATCCCGGGTTCGGGGGCCGATGTCCACCCCCTTCCACCCGGCCGGCACCTCGGCCCCGTCGGTCACGCGGGTCTCCGCCTCGGCGGTGAGGTCCCGCGCGATCACGTGGTCCACGGGCAGGGCGATCTCCTTTCCCGCCTTCCGGGCCTGGGCGAGAAGCTCCCGGGCGAGCTCGAGCTTGTCCTCCTCCACGAGGGAGTCCCCCACCTTGATCCCCTGGGCCCTCAGGAAGGTGTACGCCATGGCCCCTCCCACCAGGATCCGGTCCACCCTGGGGAGAAGGTTGCGGATCACCCCGATCTTGTCGCTCACCTTGGCGCCGCCGAGCACCGCCACGTAGGGGTGCTCGGGCCGGTCCAGCACCCGTTCGAACGCCCGGATCTCCTTGAGCAGGAGCAGGCCTGCCGCCCGGCGGTCCGGCGGAAAGTGGGCGGCCATGCCGGCCGTGGACGCGTGGGCCCGGTGGCAGGTGCCGAAGGCGTCGTTTACATACGCCTCGGCCAGGGCGGCCAGCCGGCGCGCCAGCTCCGGGTCGTTCTTGGTCTCGCCGGGGTGGAACCGCACGTTCTCCAGCAGCAGGACCTCCCCCGGCTCCAGGTCCCGGGCCAGGGGCTCCACCTTCGGGCCCACCACGTCCGGGGCCAGGAACACGCTCAGGCCCAGCAGCTCGCCGAGCCGCTCGGCCACCGGCGCGAGCGAGAAGGCCGGATCGGGCCGGCCCTTGGGCCGGCCCAGGTGGCTCGCCAGGACCACCGCCGCGCCCCGGTCCAACAGGTGGCGCAGGGTGGGCAGGGCGGCGCGGATCCGGGTGTCGTCGGTGATGCGGCCGTCCTTCAACGGCACGTTCAGGTCGGCCCGTACGAACACCCGTTTTCCTTCGACCTGGATCTCCTCCACCGAGCGGATCGCCATGGAACACCCCTTTCCATGTAACTTCGGTCGTTGGTCGTCAGCCGTTGGTCGCCGGTCTGGGGCCTTCGGCCCGCTGGAAGGCTGGAAGGCCAGGAGGCTAGAAGGCTTGAGAACCTCCCGGATTCCCGCGCGTTCGGGCAATCATCATACCTCTTCGCCTTTACCTCACGGGGTCCGGGAAGCAGGGTCTAGTCTCTAGTTTCTAGTCTCTGGTTCCTCGCCGGCCTCGCAGGGGCCTGGACGTGCGCGAGCCGTAGGAGTGTGGGTGGCCGTACGATAAGAGCGGAACGGGCCCGGGTCAATGGGGCGCGGTTCAGCGGGGGCCGCCGGGGATGGAAACGGCCCGCAGCAGGGCCGCGTCCTCCTCGGGGATCGAAGGGTTGATCGCGATGCCCGTGCCGATCTCGAGCCCGGCCCGGGTGGTGAGGCGGGGAAGGATCTGGATGTACCAGTGGAGGTGGGGCTCGCCGGCCCGGTACTGGGTGGACGAGTGGATCACGTAGTTGTAGTCGGGTCGGCGCAGGCGCTCCGCAACGCGGCCCAGCACGTCCCGCAGGATCCGGGCCAGGGGGGCCTTCTCCGGATCGGTGAGCTCCCCGAAGTCGGCCTGGTGGCGCCGGGGCGCGATCCAGACCTCGCAGGGCACCTCGGCCGCGAACGGCACGAAGGCCACGAACGAGTCGTTCGCGGCCACGATCCGCTCGCCGGTGCGGGTCTCGAACTCCAGCACGTCGCACAGGCAGCACCGGCCCCACTCGTCGAAGTAGCGTTGGGCCTCCTCCTCCCTCCACCGCACGTGGGGGGGCGCCACGGCCAGGGCGATGGTCTGGGAGTGGGGATGGGCCATCGAGGCCCCGGCCCGGGGACCCCGGTTCCGGAAGGTCAGGGTGAGGATCGTGTCGTCCAGGGCCATGAGGTCCCGGTGGCGGCGGTGGTAGGTCTCGATCAGGGCCTCCACCTCGGCGGGGTCCATCTCGGGCAGGTCCCGGTCATGGCGGGGGGACTCGATGATAACCTCGTGGCGGCCGTGGCCCTCGAGGGCCAGGTGGATGCCCACCGAGTACCGCCGGGGGTCGAGCTCGGGTGACACGGCCGGGTACCGGTTGGGGATCACCCGGGTGCGCCACCCGTGGGGAGGAGGGCCGGGGAGCTCGAGCACCACGCGGCCGAGGGCGGGCTCGTTGCCCGGGCAAAACGGGCAGTTCGGGTCGCACGGCGGGATCTGCTCGGGCACGGGGGTGGGCTTGGCGCGCAGGTCCGTGGGCCGGCTCCGGCGGCTCGGAGCGAAGATCACCCACTGCTTCGTGAGCTTGTTCTGCCGGATGAAGTGGGCGTCGCGCATGGTTCGCCTCGGCGTGGGGGCTACGAGCCCGGGGCCTCGGTCTCGACCCGGTTCCGTCCGGCTTCCTTGGCTCGGTACAGGGCCTGGTCGGCCCGCTCGAAGGCCGAGGAGGCGGTATCGCCCGGCCGGAACTGGGCCACCCCGCACGACACGGTCACGGGCACCGGTTTCCCCCGGGTGTGGAACCGGAACGCCTCCACGCTGCGCCGGATCTTCTCGGCCACCTTCACCGCGGCCGCCAGGGGGGTCTCGGGCAGGAGCACCACGAACTCCTCGCCCCCGTACCGGCCGAAGAAGTCCACCTCCCGGATCTGGGAGTCCGCGATCCGGGCGATGGCCTTGAGCACCTTGTCCCCGGCCCGGTGTCCGAACCGGTCGTTGATGGACTTGAACCGATCCACGTCCACCACGATGATCGACAAGGGGCTGCCGTAGCGACGCCACCGGGCCTCCTCGGCCCGCACCCGCTCCTCGTAAGCCAGCCGGTTGAAGCACCCCGTGAGCGGGTCGCGGAGGCTCTGCTCCCGAGCGGAGCGGGCGCGGTCCCGCTGCTCCTCCACCTCGCCCTCGAGCTGGGTCACGGTCTGGCGCAGGCGGTCCACCTCGGCCTGGAGCTCCTTCTCCCGGCTTTCGTCCGCCCTGCGGTGGGCTTCCAGGTGGGCCTCAATCGCCTCCAGGCTGCTCCGGATCCAGTCCCGCAGGGTGCCCACGTCGCCGGCCCCCGCGCTCCTCTCGCTCAGCCCCCTCATCTCCTGGCGCACGGCGGTGTCGAGCCGGCGAGAGGCCCGGAACCCCTCCTGGGAGCGTTCCCAGGCGCCGTGGATGCCCTGGTCGATTTGGCGGAGCCGTTGGGCCATCTCCTGGAGCAGGGTTTCGAGCTGGGCCTTCTCCTCCTGCACGAGGGACTGCATCCGGTAGACGAGGCCGGTGATCCCCTCGATGGCGTCGGGCAGATCGTCGGGAGCGATCCCGGCCTCGAACGTCTCGATGAGGGTCAGGGCCTCCTCCGCGCACTCCGGCGGCAGGGGGAGCCGCTCCACCAGATGGATCAGCACATGGTGCACCGGGGGGCCGGGCTGGTCCGGGTCCGCCCACCGGGTCTCGGCGAGCACCCGGTCTTTCAGTTCCTCGACGCGGTTCTCCAGCTTCTCGAGGTCGAGGCCGGCCTTCAGGTCGTCGCGCAGCTCGGCCAGGGCCGCCGAGATCTCGGGGGTGGCCGGCCCCTCCGCGATGATGGTCAGATGGGTCAGGATCCGGCGGAGCCGTTCACCCAGGGCGGACCACTCCCGCTCCTTGGCGTCCAGCTCGTCCACGAGCCGGAGGTACTTCTCCCGGTAGGTCAGGTCGCCGGGTCGGGCCATGGTGGTTCACTTTGGGCCTTCGGCCCGCTGGGAGGCTAGGAAGCTGGGAGGCTAGAAGGCCAAAAACCTCTTTTATCTCCTAGCGTTCACGTTGACGCTGCGTCACAGCATCACAGTCCGAGGGGCATGGGGTCTGTTGGAGAGCCGCGCGCGGCTCTTTAGCTCGCCGCGCAGTGCCTCCAACGCTCGTACCGTGAACCCGTTTGTTCTCAGCCGGACGGTCATGAAACCATCATTGTTGCCCCGTGCCTGCGCGGCGAATCCCATGCCCGGCTTCGCGCGCGGCCGGAAA
>JAADGT010000120.1:1795-10232 GCA_013152215.1 Deltaproteobacteria bacterium | reverse complement strand
CTGGATGTACCGGGAGCCGCTGCCGCCCCACAACACGGTGTTCTCGGTGCCCGACGAGGAGCTCGATCAGGTGTTCAACTTCGTCGAGTAGACCGTCCGCAGGGACAAACGGCAAGGGGCGGAGCCTTTAGGCTCCGCCCCTTGCGTTTTTTCCCGGACCGGAACGGCTCACCCCTCCTTCTCCACCCACCCGCGGAGGCCCTTGAGGGTGTTCGAGAGGAAGTAGCGCTCGCGCTTCCGCACGTCGGCCGGCAGGTCGGAGAACCGCCCGAACCGGGGGTCCTCGGCCCGCAGATCCGCCAGCACCGCCCCTTCGAACTCGTCGCCGCTCGTGCGGCGGTGGCGCCGGACCGCCTCGATCCACAGCTCCAGCTGCTCCGTTGCCAGGGCCAAAACCTCCTCGGCACCCTCCATGGCGCCGTAGTGCCCCAGGCAACACAGGTCGCCCCCCACGCCCTTCACCGCATCGAGAGACTCCTGGAACACATCGTGCCGAAACGGCGGGGGCGTGGCGGGCCGCCAGTAGTCCCCGGCGGGCAGGGGGTAGCGCACCCCGCCGAGCTCGCCCGCGAAGAACCACGCCCCAACCCCGAACGCGAGGTGGTGGGGGGCGTGCCCCGGCGTGGGAAAGGCCGCGATCTCGCGGCCGACCGCCTGGAGGGTCGGGCAGAACCCCACCCGCTCCGGCGGCACCGGCGCGATCGGGCCGTAGGCCTCGGCCAGGGACCCCAGGACCTTGCGGGACCCCTCCCACAGGGCCGACGGGTCCACCAGGTGGGGCACGGCCTTGGAATGGCACACCACCCGTGCGCGGGGGTGGCGCTGGAGGAGCAGGCCGGTGCCGCCGGCGTGGTTGTGGGTGAGCAGCACGGCCTCGACCCGCGCGACCCCCAGCTCGTCGAGGCCGGCCAGGAGAGCGGGCAGGGTGGCCGCCGGGCCCGGGTCCACCACCACGGCGGCCGGGCCGTCCAGGATCACCCAGGCGCTCAGGAACCGCCGGAATCCCTCGGGTTCCGTCAGGTCCAGGTCCACCAGGAACAGTCCGTCGGCGATGCGGTGGGTTGCCATCGGCTCCTCCGGCCCCAGTCACGAAGACCCCGCCGGGGCATCCCGACGGGGTCTTCAGCAAACCATCTGAAACCGCCAGGGACGGCGGGAGACTTTCTGGCTCCCCGGGACGGACTCGAACCGCCAACCTAGTGGTTAACAGCCACCCGCTCTGCCGATTGAGCTACCGGGGAACGAAGGCGCCTTTTATACGGACCTCGTCCTCCGGTGTCAAGGGAAAACCTTTTCAACTGCGGTCGTCGGTCGTTGGTCGTTGGTCGAGAGGCCATGACGTTGGGGCTTCGGCCCGAGAAGGCACGGAGAAAGGAGCCCCCGGCGAGGGCTCCTCTCCCCAACACGCCCCGGCCGGTTCAAGCCAGGTCGTGGAACCCGGCGCCCTCGGCCTCGATGGCCTGCCGGAGCTTCGCCAAGGCCTCCACCTGGATCTGCCGGATCCGCTCCCGGGTCACCCCGAAGATCTTACCGATCCGCTCCAGGGTCATGGGTTCGCCCCCGTCCAGGCCGAAACGAAGAACCAGGATCTTCTTCTCTCGGTCGGTGAGCACCGAGATCTTCGACCGAACCAGCCGGGTCACCTTCTCTCGCAGCAGTTTGTCCGCGGGGTTTGGGGCGTGGGGATCCTCCAGCTTGTCCTGGAGGGTGAAGTCGCCGTCCACGTCCAGCGCCTGGTCCATGCTGAGGACCCGTCGCTGGATCTTGAGCAATCGGTCCACGTACTCGGGCTTGAACCCGGTCTCCGCAGCCAGCTCCTCCTCGGTAGGGTGCCGGCGCAAGGCCCGGGTGAGGTGCTCGGTCACCCTTCTGAGCCGATCCAGGTCGTCGGACACGTGGACCGGGAGCCGAATCGTACGCACCTGGTTCGTCAGGGCCCGCTCGATGGACTGGCGGATCCACCAGGTGGCGTAGGTGGAGAACCGACATCCCTTCGAGGCCTTGAACCGCTCCACCGCCTTGATCAGGCCCACGTTCCCTTCCTCGATCAGGTCCAGGAACGGCAGGCCTCGGTTCACGTAACGTTTGGCGATCTTGACGACCAGCCTCAAGTTCGACTCGATCATGCGCCGCCGGGCGGCCTCGTCCCCCTTCTCGATGCGAAGCGCCAGCTCGATCTCCTCCTGGGGCGTGAGAAGCCGGGTCTTGCGGATGTCCCGGAGGTACAGGGCCATGGGGCTAGCGGAGACCGCAGGGTCCTTCCGTGGGGAGGGGGTGGGGTGCGGCACGGGCTGGGCTTGCGGACTCATCGACGCGCTCCTTTCCAGGAAAAAGCGATACGATCGAGTCCGCAATATAGCGGTGGGCCGTGAAACGGCCCAGGGGGTGAGACGTGGTTTTACCCGGTTGGGTCTGAAAGATACCCGTTCGGTCTACAATCGGGTACCCGTTCGGAGTGGGCGGATCCGAAGGCCTCCTCCATGGCCCGGACCAAAAGGGCCACGGCCCGATGGGCCGGGCAGAGCAGCCCCAGCCGCTCGCCTTCGGCCACCAGGGCCTCGTTGAGGGTTCCGATCTCGGTGGGCCTGCGGGCCTCCACGTCCTGGAGCATCGAGATGCGGTTGTCGCCGACGCCCTCGAGGGCCCAGCGGCTGAACCGGCCGGGGTCGTCCAGCTCGGGGAAACGCAGCCCCCGCGCCCGGGCCACGGCAGCGGCCTCCTCGGCCAGCAGGTCGATCAGCCGGCACAGGGATGGGCTGGCGAGCATCTCCCGGCCGGTCCGACCCGTGATGGCAGCCACGGGGTTGGTGGCCACGTTGGCGATGAGCTTCTTCCACCGCACGGGCTCCACGTCGTCCACCGGCTCCACGGGGTACCCGCAGGCGTCCAGCGCGGCTTGCAGGGTCTGGACGACCGTGAGCAGGGACGGACGGGGCGTGCCGAAGGGACCCACGGCGAGCAGGGGGCCTCGACCCCCGCGGTAACGCACGGTTCCGTCGGGCAGCGTCTCGGCGCTGTGGGCCGTGATGCCTCCCAACACCCGGTCGGCCCCCCACCGGTCGGCCAGGGCCTCCAGGTTGCCCAGGCCGTTCTGCACCGACAGGACCACCGAGTCCGTCCCCATCAGGGGCGCCAGGTCCTCGGCCGCCCGGGCCGTGTCGTACCCTTTGACCGAGACGTGGATCAGGTCGAACGCGCCGATGTCCCCCAGGGGGTACCCTGTGACCTCTGGGTACGGGCGCAGGGTGCCGTCGGGGAACCGCACGCCGAGGTTCGGGTCCCGGAGCTGCCGGAGCCGGTTCGGGTCGCGCTCCACCCCCAGCACCCGAAACCCGGCCTCCTCGTACACCGCGGCGAACACGGAGCCCAACGCGCCCATGCCCACCACGGCCACGCGCACGGGGGCTCCCGTCGTCACGGCTCCACCCCCATCCTTGGGCACAGGGACTCCACGGGGCATGCCTCGCACCTCGGTTTGCGGGCCTTGCAGAACTCGCGGCCCAGGTGGGTCAGGAGATTCGAGAACGCCACCTGCCGCTTCGGGGGGACGAGCCGTTCCAGGTCGGCCTCGATCCGGTCGGGATCGGTGTGGGAGGTGAGGCCCAGCCGGGCCGACACCCTCTTCACGTGGGTATCCACGAACACCCCCGGAATCCCGAGGCTGTTGCCCAGCACCAGGTTCGCGGTCTTCCGGCCCACGCCCGGCAGGGTGACCATCTGCTCCACGCTCTCGGGCACGCGCCCCCCGAACCGCTCCACCAGGTCCCGGCAGCAGGCCTGGAGGGTACGGGCCTTCTGCCGGTAGTACCCGGTCGGCCGGACCGCCTGCTCGATCTCCTCCAGGGGGGCCCGGGCGAACGCCTCCGGGGAGGGAAAACGGTCGAACAGGGTCTCGGTGACCCGGTTCACCCGCTCGTCGGTGCACTGGGCCGCCAGGATCGCAGCCACCAGCAGGGTGAACGGGTCGCGAAACCGCAACGCCGTGGTCTCCGGGTACCGCGCCCGGAGGATCCGGTCGATCTCGGCCGCTCGCTCGCGATCATCCATGCTTGCCTCCGGTGCCGGCGGCCGGCTCCTCGGGGGGAGGATGGGGGCCGCCGGAGTCGGCGGACGAGTCGGGTCGGGCCAGGGAGACCCGGTGCCACCCGTGCTGGGGGCTCCACTTCCACTTGTGCAACCGGTTCGCCTTGCGGTGCTTGATCTTCAAGCGGTAGGCGATCACCGCTTCGTACGTGAGCCACCAGCCGAGCGCGGCCGCGGGCACCCCGAGCACGAGCCCTCCGAGCCACAGGGGGGCGAAGATGTGGTGGGTCAGGCCGCTAAGGTGCGTGAAGGCCTGCCAGAACCCCTCGGGCGGCCGCAGGGGCATCCCCAGGATCCAGGCCCCCAGTGCGTAGGTCATGGAGTAGATGGGCGGGGCGGTCAGGGGGTTCGTGATCCACGCCCCCAGGGCGGCGGCCAGCTTGTTCTGGCCGAGCACCGCGGCCAAGGCCACGGCGATGATCATCTGTACCCCCATCGTAGGGGTGAACCCCACGAACAGCCCGATGGCCATGCCCAGGGCGACCTCCCGGGGGCGGCCGTGGATCCGCACGCACCGGTAGTAGAAATACCGGGCGGTCTTCTCCCACCCGGGGCGAACGCGCTTCCGCCGCTGCGGACGCCCCATGCCCCCTCTACCTCCCGGCCTTGCCGCCGGCCGGGTGGGACCAGGGCCGGAACCCGTTGGTGATGGGAAACCGCCGGTCCTTCCCAAAGGCCCGTGGCGTGATCTTGACCCCGGGCGGGGCCTGGCGGCGCTTGTACTCGTTGCGGTCCACCATGGCCACCACCTGCCGCACCACCTCGGGCCCGAACTCGGCCTCCAGCCCCTCCACGGGCCGGTCGTCCTCCACGTACCCCTGCAGGATCGGGTCGAGGAGGTCGTAGGGGGGCAGGGTGTCCGTGTCCTTCTGGCCGGGCCGGAGCTCGGCGCTGGGCTCCTTGACCAGGATCTCCTCCGGGATCCAGGGCCGCCGGGCCTCGGCGTTTCTCCACCGGGCCAGCCGGTACACCCAGGTCTTGGTCACGTCCTTCAGCACCGCGAACCCGCCGGCCATGTCGCCGTACAGGGTGCAGTACCCCACCGAGGTCTCGCTCTTGTTGCCGGTGCTCAGCACCAGCCACCCGAACTTGTTCGACAGCGCCATGAGCAGGGTGCCCCGGATGCGGGCCTGGATGTTCTCCTCGGCCACGTCGGGGGCCCGGCCCGCGAACGGCCCGGCCAGGGTCTCGAGGAACCCGTCGTACACCCGGCCGATCGGGATCTCGAGGAACGCGATCCCCAGGTTCTCGGCCAGGGCCCGGCTGTCCTCCACGCTGCCCCGGCTCGAGTGGGGCGAGGGCATGGTCACGCCGGTGACCCGGTCGGCGCCGAGGGCGTCCACCGCGATCGAGGCGGTCAGGGCCGAGTCGATGCCTCCGCTGAGCCCCAGCACCACCTTGGAGAACCCGTTCTTCTCCACGTAATCCCGGCACCCCAGCACCAGGGCTCGGTACACCTCCTCCTCGGGGCCAGGGGGCTCCACGGTGCGTCGGGGCAGGGGTGGGCGGTCCCGGTGGGCCACGGGCGGCAGGTCCAGGACGCCGGCCAGGGGCACGGCCGGGGTCTCCCTGCGCACGGCCACCCGCCGGCGGGGGTCCCGGAGCCGCTGGTGGAGCACCTCGGCCGGGTCCAGGTCGACCACCAGGTAGTCCTCCTCGAAGGGGAGCCCCCGGGCAATGGGCTGGCCCCGGGGGGAGAAGACCAGGGAGTTGCCGTCGAACACCAGCTCGTCCTGGCCCCCCACCAGGTTGCAGAAGGCCAGCACGGCCGCGTTGTCCGAGGCCCGGGTCGAGAGCATGGTCTCCCGGTACTCCACCTTGCCCGCGTGGTAGGGGGAGGCCGAGATGTTCACCAGGAGCTGGGCGCCCCCGGCCAGGGCCTGGGTCCGGGCCGGGCCGCCGGGGTACCAGATGTCCTCGCAGATGGTCACCCCGAACACGCAGCCGTCGAGCCGGAACACCACCGTGTGGTCGCCCCGCTGGAAGTACCGGTGCTCGTCGAACACCCCGTAGTTGGGCAGGATGCACTTCTTCACCACGGCCCGGACCTCGCCGTTGTGGAGGACGGCCGCGGCGTTGTACAGGTCGTCGTCCCGGTGGACGAACCCCACCACCGCCGTGATGCCCCGGGTGGCCTCGGCCAGGTCTTCGAGGGCCTGGAGGTTCTGGGCGACGAAGGAGGGCTTGAACAGGAGGTCCTCTGCCGGGTAGCCCACCAGGGCCCCTTCGGGGAACACGGCCAGGTCGGCCCCCAGTCGCTTGGCGTGCTCGAGGCCGTCGCGCACCTTTCGGGCGTTGCCGTCGATGTCCCCGACGGTGGCGTTCATCTGGCAAAGGAACAACCGCATCGGACCGACCCTTTCCGCCCCGCGTCGGGGGTGGCTCGAGGAGAACGGTTAACAGTACGAAAAACCACCGGCCGGATGCAACAACCCCCCCGCCCAGAGCCGGCCGGGTCGTCTTTTCGTGGGGGGGAGGGGTGGGGTAGGGTAGGGGGGCGTGGGAGCGAACGGCCGTGACCGGCCTTGGGACGAGGAACAAAGGAGCGTGGCAGTGGCGACAACGGGCTGGTTCTCCTCGCGGACCCTTGCTTTCGAAAACGCATCGGGGGCACGCCCCCGTCCCCGCCGGGCCCTCCGGGGGGCTCTGGGAGGCCCGCCGCACGGAAGGGGCCGCCCCGCCCGGATCTGGATGATGGCGTTCCTGACCGCCGTCCTGACCCTGCTGCCCGGCGGGAACGCCGCGGCCGGGAACCCCCGGGAGACCCCGGTGGTGCGGGCGGTGCGCAAGGCCAGCCCGGCGGTGGTGAACATCTCCACCGAGATCGTGAGCCGCGAGAGCCCGTTCGTGGGCCTGAACCCGTTCTTCGAGGAGTTCTTCCGCGACTTCTTCGGCGAGCTCCCCGAGACCGCCCGGCGGACCCGGAGCCTCGGATCGGGGGTGATCATCCGGCCGGACGGCACCATCCTGACCAACGAGCACGTGATCGCCAACGCCACCCGGATCACCGTGACCCGGGTCAACGGCGAGGCCTACGAGGCCGAGCTCGTGGGGGCCGACGGCCAGACGGACCTTGCGGTGCTGCGGGTGAAGGCCGAGGGAGCGCTGCCCTACCTGGAAATGGGCACCTCGGGCGACCTGATGATCGGCGAGACCGTGATCGCCATCGGCAACCCCTTCGGCCTGTCCCACACCGTGACCACCGGCGTGGTCAGCGCCGTGAACCGCACGATCCGGGGCGACAACGACCGGGTGTACACCGACTTCATCCAGACCGACGCCTCGATCAACCCGGGCAACTCCGGCGGCCCGCTGCTCAACATCCTGGGCGAGCTCGTGGGCATCAACACGGCCATCTACCAAAAGGCTCAGGGCATCGGGTTCGCGATCCCCATCGACAAGGCCCGGCGCATCGTGGAGAGCCTGCTGACCTACGGCACGGTGCACCGGGCGTGGCTGGGCATCCACGTCCAGGACCTGACCCCGGACCTGGCCCGCTACTTCGGAGTGAAGAAGGGCGTGGTCATCACGCGGGTGTTCGAGGACAGCCCGGCGGCCCAGGCCGGCCTGGAGCGGGGCGACGTGATCGTGGCCATGGACGGCCGGCCGGTGGAGGACCGGGAGACGTTCTTCCAGCGCCTGGCGGGGTACACGGCGGGCAACCGCATCCGGCTCCGGGTGCTCCGCCGGGGCAAGGAGGAGGAGCGCACCGTCGCCACCCGGGAGATCCCGGACGAGTACGTGGAGTACCTGGCCAAGGAGTGGCTGGGCCTGGAGGTCACCCCCAACTCCCGCGCCCTGGCCAGGAAGTACGGCCTGTTCACGGATCGGGGGATGGTGATCGTGCGGGTGACGCCCCGGTCGGCCGCGGCGCGGGCCGGCATCGAGCCGGGGGACGTGCTGCGCCAGGTCAACGACCAACGGGTGAACAGCGCATCCTCGTTCCGCGAGGCCGTGCTGGCGGCCAGCCAAAGGGAGACCGTGGTCCTGGTCGTTCAGCGGGGCCGGGTCGCCTACTATGTGACCCTGACGCCATGAGCAGCTACCAAGACCTCCAAACGTATTGCCGGGGTACGGGGTGGGGGCCTGGTTCCGGCCGGGCGCGAGTGCGGCATCCGATCGCCGCACCGTCTCATGCCGTTGACATCCCGTCGGTCCGGGCGACCACAGCGGAACCCCTGGAAGCCGGTGGCGATCCAGGCGTTCGGGGGCGCGGCGAGCCAGGGGGCCGCACCCGGCGCTCCACCAGACCCCCACCCCGTACTCCCCAAGGGGAAGGGCGCACGGGCCTGGCAACCCCTTCGTTGGAACGAGTGCGTAACAGTTGGATTCCCTTCCGTTGGGAAAGTGCCGC
>JAADGT010000120.1:0-1725 GCA_013152215.1 Deltaproteobacteria bacterium | reverse complement strand
CAGGCCGTGGATGTTGCAGTAGCTGGTGGCGATCAGCCTGCCCGAGGTCTTGAGCTTCAGGAACGCGCTGGCCTGGTGGTGGGTGTACACCGGCCCGGCGTTCGCGCCCTCGGCCGACTCCCCATGGGCCGTGAACTCGAGGTTCGCCACCTCGAACGGGGCCTTGCCCCCCTCGGGCAGGAAGTAGAGCCGGATCCACCGGATGTGGTGCTCGGTGGTGTTCGGGTGGGCGATCTCCTTGCCCACGCACACCTTCACCTCGAACGCCTCGTCGGCCGCCACCGCGTCGGGACACTCGATCACCGGCACGTGCTTCTCGGCCTTCCAGTCGGCTTGCTTGTACAGGTCTCCGATCGCGCTCATGGTCTTTCCTCCTGATACGTGATGTTGTGGTGTTGAGTTAGGACGGGCCGTCTCCCCCGGCGGGGAGACGGCGCAAACATACCAGGGGAGTCTGGTCTGTCCAGAAAAAAGAGTCAAGAGGTCATAGTTGGAAAAAATTCCTCGCCCTCCGTTGACCGCCGGGTGGGCCGTGCTAGGGTGGCCGCCGGAGGGGGGCAGGGGAGGCCGATCACCAGGAGGAGACGAAATGTCAAGTCGCGCCTTGAGAGCGGCGGTGCTCGGCGTCGCGATCTCGCTCGCCACGGTTCCGGTGGCGGCGACCGCGGCCCAGGAGGCGGGCACCCAGCAGGCGGCGACGGAGCGCATCGATCTGAACACGGCAAGCGTGGAGCAGCTCATGGGTCTCAAGGGAGTGGGCGAGGTCACGGCCCGGGCCATCGTGGACTACCGGGAGCAGAACGGCCCCTTCCGGTCGGTGGACGATCTGGTCCGGGTCAGAGGCATCGGCGAGAAGAAGCTCGAAGCGTTACGCCCGTTTGTCAAAGTCGAGTAGCCCTCGAAACCACCCTCCCCACCCCTCCCGGGCCCGGGCGATCCCCGGGCCCGTTCTCCATCGTGCGGGAAGCGGCCCCGAGCCCATCGGAGAGCCCGGTGCCCCCCGTTCGGATGCCCGAGCGAGTGGAACCCACCTCGCATCCCCCTTGAACCGGCAGAAGAACCGTGCTTCTCTTGTCGCCCGGCGTCCCAACATCCGAACGTCCCAACGTGCGTCTGCCATGCCCCGGTTCGTCGTCCACGAGCATCACGCCCGCCGCCTCCATTGGGACCTCCGACTCGAGCACGAGGGGGTCCTCGTGAGCTTCGCCGTGCCCAAGGGCGTGCCCCTGCGGCCGGGCCAGCGGAGGCTTGCGGTGCGCACCGAGGATCACGCCCTCGAGTACGCCGACTTCGAGGGCGTAATCCCCGAGGGCCAGTACGGCGCCGGCAAGGTGGCGATCTGGGATCGGGGAAGCTACGAAACGGTCGAGGGCGGGCCTGGGGGGCATTGGGCCGTGTGGCTCGAGGGCCAGCGCCTCCGGGGGCGCTGGGCCTTGATCCCGTTCCCCAAGGCAGGGGAGGGCGCCCACCTCCTCGTGCGGGCCAGGGATCGCGAGGCTTGACCCTGGCGCCCCCGGGGCCCATACTGAGAGCGCTTCCACCGGTTCCCGCCCCGTCGGGAACCCCCCGATCGCAACGAATCCTGGGGGCGATCTGGGTTCGACGGGGACGCTGAAGCCGGATGCTGCGTGCCGAGGTCGCCGGTTGGCCTCGTAAAACAACCGGCAAACACACAACTGCCGACAACTACGAGTTGGCCCTCGCGGCCTAAGTAGGCCGCGACAC
>JAADGT010000155.1 GCA_013152215.1 Deltaproteobacteria bacterium | reverse complement strand
GGGTGGGTGGACGAGGCGGTGGGCTCGGCGGCCGAGGCCGTGGCCGGGGCCGATCTGGTGGTGCTGGCGGCCCCGGTGACCGCGGTGCGCCGCCTCCTGGCAGAGATCGCCCCGGCCCTGTCCCCCGGCCAGATCGTCACCGACGTGGGCAGCACCAAGGCCTCCATCGTGGCCGAAGCGGCCCGGGTGGTGCCGGAAGGGGTGGAGTTCGTGGGGGCACACCCGGTGGCCGGCACGGAGCGATCGGGGGTCGAGGCGGCCGACCCGAGGCTCTTCGACGCTCGGCCGTGCGTGCTGACCCCGCTGCCCACCACCCCGGCCGAGGCCGTGGACCGGGTGGAGTCGCTGTGGACCGCCCTGGGGGCCCGGGTGGTCCGGATGGCGCCGGAGGTCCACGACCGGGTGTTCGCGTGGGTGAGCCACCTGCCCCATCTGCTCGCCTACACCCTGACCTGGGCGGTTCTCGAGAAGCTCGGGGACCGGGAGCTGAACCTGGCGGGACCATCGCTGCGGGACTGGACCCGGGTGGTGGGGAGTCCCCCGGCCCTGTGGCGGGACATCTGCATGGAGAACCGCGAGGCCCTGGGCCGGGTCCTGGGGGAGTTCGAGGAGGAGCTGGCAGCGGTGCGGAGGCGGCTCGAGACCGGGGACGCGGAGGCCCTGGAGGCCCTGTTCCACGGAGCAAAGGAAGGGAGGAGCCGGCTTTGGACCGTGTGAGGGTGGCGGGCTCCGGCCCGATCCGGCGGGAGGTCCGGGTCCCGGGAGACAAGTCCATCTCCCATCGGGCGCTGATGTTTGCGGCCCTGGCCGACGGAACGTCCCGGATCCGGGGTCTGCAGGCCGGGGCCGACGTGGCGTCCACCCGAGCCGCGCTGGAGCGGCTCGGCGTGGCGATGCGGGACGAGGGGGGCACGGTCGTGGTGGAGGGCCGGGGCCTGGGGGGGCTCCGGGAGCCCGACGACGTGCTGGACTGCGGGAACTCCGGAACCACCATGCGGCTGCTCGCGGGCGTGCTGGCCGGCCACGGGTTCCTGTCGGTGCTCACCGGCGACGCCAGCCTGCGCCAGCGCCCCATGGCCCGGGTCCTGGACCCCTTGCGGGAGATGGGGGCCCTGGCGTTGGGCCGCCAGGAGGACCGCCTGGCGCCCCTGGTGATCCGGGGGGGGAGCCTGCGGGCCCTGACCTGGAGGCTATCCGTGGCCAGCGCCCAGGTGAAGAGCGCCGTTCTCCTGGCCGGGCTGCACTGTCGGGGAACCACGTGGGTGGAGGAGCCGGCCCCCTCCCGGGATCACACCGAGCGGATGCTCGAGGCCATGGGCGCAGGGATCGTCCGGGAGGACGGCAGGGTGGGGGTGAAGGGGCGCGTGCGCCTGTCGCCGTTGGACATCGAGGTCCCCGGCGATCCGTCGGCCGCGGCGTTCTGGGCGGCCGCGGCCTGCCTGGTACCCGGCTCCCGGGTCGCGGTGCGGGGGGTGTGCCTGAACCCGACCCGCATCGGCTTCTTCCGGATCCTCCGGAGAATGGGAGCGGCCGTGGAACTTCGGCGCACCGGCACGGCCGCGGGCGAGCCCGTGGGCGATGTGGTGGTGGAGCACCGGTCCCTGCAGGGGACCCGGGTGGACCCGTCCGAGGTGCCGGCCGCGATCGACGAGTTCCCGGTGCTGGCCGCGGTGGCGGCCGCGGCCGACGGGGCGACCGAGGTGACCGGCGCGGGGGAGCTGCGACACAAGGAGTCCGACCGGATCGGAACCCTGGCGGGGGAGCTTCGCAAGGCCGGGGTGGAGGTGGAGACGTTTGAGGACGGGTTCCGGATCCGGGGCCCGGCCGCCCTGCGGCCGGCCGTGTTCGACAGCCACGGCGATCATCGGCTCGCCATGGCCCTCGGGGTGCTGTCCCTGGCCATCCCGGGCGGGGCCGAGGTGACCCGGGCCGACGCGGCGGCCGTGTCCTACCCGCGGTTCTGGGAAGATCTGGGTGGCAACCCCGCGAGGTCGTGAGGCGGCCTGCTGGGCGGGGACAGGCTTTGCGTGAGCTCGGTCCGGGGTGTCGCCGCCAAGGGGGATGGAGCCCGAATCCGGCCGAACAGAGACCAGAAACTAGAGACTAGAAACTAAGAGACTAGACCATGTCCCCGAAACCATAGGGTGACGCCAAAGAGGCGGGGTCAAGGTTGGAATGCTTGGAGATCACGGAGGTTTTTAAGCTTCCTAGCCTTCCAGCTTTCCATCTTTTTAGCCTTCCAGCCCGCCAACACGAGGGAGGAGTCGTGAGCGAGGAAACCCCGAAGAAACGGGGGCTGTTCGGCCGGCTGTTCCGGCGAGGAGGGGGCGAGGCGGCCGAGTCCCAGGAGCCGTCGCCGGAGCCGAACGAGGAGCCGACACCCGGCGAGGCGGCCGACGTCCCCGAAACCGGGCCGCCCCGGGAGCACGAGGCGGCGCGAGACCCGTTGTCGGAGCCGGAGGAGGTCCAGGAGGAGCCCTCCCCCGGGCCCGCCGAGGCCCCGCCGGAGCCCGAGCATCTGCCGGAGGAGGAGAGGGATCGGGAGGCCGACGAGGCCTCCGGTGAGGACTCCTCGCCCCGGGCAGGGCTCCTGGCCCGGCTTCGCCAGGGGCTGGCCAAGACCCGAAGGGGCCTGGCGCAGAAGGTGGACCGGGTGCTGTTCGGCAAGAAGGAGATCGATGCCGAGACCCTGGACGAGCTGGAAGAGGCCCTGGTCACCGCGGACCTGGGGGTGACCACGGTCATGCGCCTGGTGGACGAGATCCGGGAGAAGGTGAGCCGCAAGGAGCTGGTGCGGCCCGAAGCCCTGCGCGAGCACCTGAAGGCGGCCATCCGGGAGATCCTGGTGGCGGAGGAGGCCCGGCAGGCACCGGAGGGGGTGCGGCCCTGGGTGATCATGGTGGTGGGCGTGAACGGTGTGGGAAAGACCACCACCATCGGCAAGATCGGGGCCCGGTTCCGTCGAGAAGGCAAGCGGGTGATCCTGGCCGCCGGCGACACCTTCCGGGCGGCGGCCATCGAGCAGCTGGAGATCTGGGGGGACCGAATCGGGGCCCAGGTGGTGCGTCACCAGCAGGGATCCGACCCGGCTGCGGTGGCGTTCGACGCGGTGGAGGCCGGCAAGGCCCGGGACGCGGACGTGGTCATCGTGGACACGGCGGGTCGGCTCCACACCAAGCGCAACCTGATGGAGGAGCTCAAGAAGGTTCGGCGGGTGATCGGCAAGGCCCTGCCCGGGGCACCCCACGAGGTGCTCCTGGTCCTGGACGCCACCACCGGCCAGAACGCCGTGAGCCAGGCGCGGCTCTTTCACGAGGCCGTGGGGGTGGACACCATCGCCCTGACCAAGCTGGACGGCACGGCCCGGGGGGGGGTGATCGTGGCCATCTGCGACGAGCTCAAGATCCCCATCCGGTACATCGGCATCGGCGAAGGGGTGGAGGACCTGCGCCCCTTCGACGCCCAGGCGTTCGTGGACGCGCTGTTCTGACCCTCGGGCCCGCAGGCCTTCCGTTCGAGTCCGCAAGAAACTCAAGTTTGAGCGGCCGGGGCCGAACCGTTCAACGGCCGGCACCCCGTTTTTCCGGGAGGAACGAGAAATGGACAAACGCCCTCTGGGCCGCCTTTTGGCGGCGGTCGCCCTGGGAACCCTGTTCGCCACCACGGCGTGGGCCTCCGGCGGAGGGGAGGGAGGGGCCGGGCTCGGAAGCGAGCTCGCCCTATACTGGGGAATTCCGTTCGTGGGCATCCTGCTCTCCATCGCCCTGTTTCCGTTGCTGGCGCCCCGGTTCTGGCACCACCACTTTGGCAAGGTCTCGGCCTTCTGGGCCCTGGCCCTGGCGGTTCCGTTTCTGGTTGCGTACCGGGGCGAGGCGCTGCACCAGATCATCGAGATCTACCTGGCCGACTACGTGCCGTTCATCATTCTGCTGTGGTCCCTGTACACGGTGGCCGGCGGCATCCTGGTCACCGGGAGCCTCGCGGGCACCCCCTTGGTCAACCTGCTGCTGCTGGTGGTCGGAACGGCCATCGCCTCCTGGGTGGGCACCACGGGCGCGGCCATGCTCCTGATCCGGCCGTTTCTCCGGGCCAACGCCTGGCGCAAACGTCGCACCTACCAGGTGGTGTTCTTCATCTTCCTGGTGTGCAACGTGGGCGGCGCCCTGACCCCCCTGGGGGATCCTCCCCTGTTCCTTGGGTTCCTCCACGGCGTGCCGTTCTTCTGGACCTTCAAGATCCTGCCGCCGATGCTCCTGGTATCGGCCGTGCTGCTGGCCGTGTTCTTCCTCATGGACTGGTACTTCTACCGCAAGGAGGAGGGCCGGCCCCCCGCCCCGGACGGGTCGAAGCTTCGGGTGGAGGGGGGCCACAACCTGTTGTTCCTCGCCGGCGTGGTGGCGGGGGTGCTGTTGAGCGGGGTGCTCCACACCCGACTGGGCACGGTCAACCTGTTGGGGGTGACCCTGTCCGTGGCGGGCGTGGGCCGGGACGTGCTGCTGGTCGTGATGGGGATCCTGTCCCTGCGAACCACCAAGCGGGCGATCCGCGAGCGCAACGAGTTCACCTGGTTTCCGATCGTGGAGGTGGCCTACCTGTTCGCCGGCATCTTCGTGACCATGATCCCGGTGCTAGAGATCCTGAAGGCCGGAACCCATGGTCACATGGCGTTCCTGATCGAGGCGGTGAAGAGGCCGCTGCACTACTTCTGGGTCACCGGCGGGCTGTCCAGCTTCCTGGACAACGCGCCCACCTACCTGGTGTTCCTGAACACGGCCCTGGGCAACTTCTTCCCGGGGGTGCCGGAGCGCCAGGCCATCCTGAACCTGATCCAGCACCAGGAGATCTACCTCGAGGCCGTGGCGGCCGGCGCCGTGTTCATGGGAGCGAACACGTACATCGGAAACGCCCCCAACTTCATGGTCCGGTCCATCGCCGAGGAGGCCGGCGTGGAGATGCCCAGCTTCTTCGGGTATATTCTCAAGTACTCCCTGGTCTTCCTCGTGCCCACCTTCGTTCTCGTGACCCTCGTCTTCTTCCGGTGAGGGGAGGTAGCCATGGACGCGATTCGCAAGGTGCTGTTCCCCACGAAGTTCGAGGACCTGTCGTTCCGATGCCTGGAGCGGCTGCTTCCCCTCAAGGCCGCCGGCCTGGAGGAGGTGATCCTCCTGTTCGTCATCGACCGGGACGAGGTGGCCTACAACCTGTTCCGCGGCTTCGACAAGAAGCTCGCGGATCAGCTCCGGGAGGAGGCCCGGATCCGGTTCGAGGACTGGGAGAAGCGGCTGGCCGCGGAGGGGGTCCGGACCCGGCACCTCATCGAGGTGGGCTCGCCCGAGGGGAAGATCCTGGAGCTGGGCTGCCAGGAGGAGGTAGATCTGGTCGTGGCCGGCCGTCAGCACGCCCACGCGGCCGACACGGTGTACCTGGGCGGAACGACCATGGCGGTCCTGCGGCGGTCGGCCATGCCGGTGCTCGTGTGCAAGCACACGGGCGAGGGAGCCTGCGACCTGCCGGGGGCCAACGTGTTCGAGCGGGTGCTGCTCGCCACGGACTTCTCACCCGACAGCGAACGGGCCCTGGGGTTCGTCCGGGCTGTGGCCCCGGCGGCCAAGGCCGTGGACGTGGTGCACGTGATCACCGAGCGGGACTTCCGCCGGAGCCCCCCCGAGGCGATCGCCGAGGCCGAGGCCGAGGCCAAGGAGCGCATGGAGGCGATCTGCGAGGAGCTGGGCGGGCTGGGCCTGGAGGCCGACCACCACCTGCTGGCCGGGCACACGGCCGAGGCCGTGCTCCAGGCGGCCCAGGACTACCACAGCACCCTGATCGTGATGGGCACGAAGGGCCGCCACGGCATCCGGGAGATGTGGCTCGGAAGCGCATCCCACCGGGTGGCCGAGCTCGCTCCCACCCCGGTGGTGCTGGTGCCCGTGGCCCGGGACGAGTGCTACGTGTGATCCGGCCGGTCACCCCGACGGGGGCGGCAGGGTCAGCACGGCGGCCAGGGCATCCGGGTCGGTGATCGGGGCCTCACACGTGAAGCTCTGGCACACGTATGCGGCCGCCCGGCCGCCTACGTCGCTCATGCCCCGGGTGAAGGGCGCCACCCGGCCCAGCGCGCCGTCGGGCGGTGCGAGCAGAACGGCCGTCTCGGGGGCGTACACGGACCTCGCGGCCCGCAGCAGGGCCCGGGTGTCCTCCCGGTCGGGTGGGCCCACGATCACCACCTCCCGAGTGGGCTCCAGCAGGTGGGCGGCGCCGGTCAGGTAGGCCGTGAACGCAGCAGGGTATCGGTGCACGCGGCCCGCCAAGGCCTCGGCCAGGGCCTCGGCCCGCCGGGTCCATGCCGGGTCCCCGGTCAGGAGCCCCAGCCGGGCGAACGCCTCGAGCGCCGCGCTGTTGGCCGAGGGGACGGCGCCGTCGTACACCTCCTTGGGACGCCAGGGCAGGGCGTCCCCGTGCCGGGGGGCGTCGAACAGCCCCCCGGCGTGGGCGTCCCAGAACCGTTCGACGAGGCGCTCGGCCAGGTCCCGGGCCGCCGCGATCCACGCCGAATCGAACGTGGCCGCATAGAGGTCCAGCAGGCCTCGGCACAAGAACGCGTAGTCCTCGGCCACGGCCTCCACCCCGGCCTCGCCCTGCCGGTAGCGCCGTAGCAGGCGCCCGTCCGGCCGAAGGCGGTCCATCAAGAACCGGGCCGTGTCGACCGCTGCCCGGGCGTATCCCTCGTCCCCCAGCACCCATGCCGCCCGACCGAGCGCCGAGATCATGAGCCCGTTCCAGCCGGTGAGCACCTTGTCGTCCTTGGCGGGTCGGGGCCGAAGATTTCGGCGGGCCAGCAGGCGTTGGCGGTCCTCCTCCAGGCATGCCTCGAGCTCCGGGGCCTCCACGCCCCACTCCCGGGCCCACTCCTCCACGCTCCGGTCGAGGTGCAGCACGTTGGCCCCGGTGGGCTCGCCCGTGGCCTCGTCGCGGAAGTTCCCCTCGGCCGTCACCCCGTACACCCGGCAGAACCGCTCCCCCCGCTCCTTGCCCAACACCTCCAGGATCTCGGCCCGGGTCCAGACGTAGAACCTGCCCTCCCGGCCCTCGGAGTCCGCGTCCTCGGCCGAGTGGAACCCGCCCTCCGGCCCGCGCAGGTCCCGCAGGCAGTACGACAGGACCTCCCGGGCCGTGCGGGCGAACCCGCGGTTTCCCGTCGCCTGCCAGCCCTCCAGATAGGCCGCCACCAGCCCGGCCTGGTCGTAGAGCATCTTCTCGAAGTGGGGCAGCCTCCAGTCGGCGTCGGTGGCGTAGCGGTGGAACCCGAACCCCAGGTGGTCGTAGATCCCGCCCCGGCGCATGGCCTCGAGGGTGACCTCGGCCATCCGGCGGGCGTGCTCGTCGCCGGTTCGACGAAACCTGCGCAACAGGAACACCAGGCTATGGGGGGTGGGGAACTTGGGGGCCGCCCCGAACCCGCCCCGAGCCGGGTCGAACTCCTGGGCGAGGATCTCGGTGGCCGCCTCCAGGAGCCGGCCGGAGAACGGGCCCGGCGGGGCCTCCCCGATCTCCCGCAGCCGCGCCACGATCTGGCGGGCCGACGACCGACCCGGTCCGGGTCCTGCCGCCACAGGGCCGCGGCACGGCGCACCAGCTCGACCACCCCCACCCGACCGTGGCGGCTCTCCTTGGGCAGGTAGGTGGCCGCGAAGAACGGCTCCCGCTCGGGGGTCAGCAGCAGGGTCAGCGGCCAGCCCCCGGTGCCGGTCAGCGCCTGACAGGCCGCCATGTACACCTGATCCACGTCGGGCCGCTCCTCCCGATCCACCTTGACCGGCACGGTGAGGGTGTTCAGGACCGCGGCCACCTCCGGGTCCTCGAAGCTCTCCCGCTCCATCACGTGGCACCAGTGGCAGGTGGCGTACCCGATCGACAGGAACACGATGCGGTTCTCCGCCCGGGCCCGGGCGAACGCCTCCTCGCCCCAGGGGTACCAGTCCACCGGATTGTAGGCGTGCTGGAGGAGGTAGGGGCTGCATTCGCGGGCGAGGCGGTTCGGGGTGCGGCCGGTTTCCATGGGGGGCTCCCTCAGGCCCCTTCGGGGCCCGACAACGGGGAAGGTATTAACCCGGCGACAAATTAGGCGCGTCACCTCGGAGGGCGGGGCAAGGGACCTGCCTCCGGCCGGGCGCGAAGCCG
>JAADGT010000049.1 GCA_013152215.1 Deltaproteobacteria bacterium | reverse complement strand
AATCTCAATGCCCGGCTTCGCGCGCGGCCGGAAGCAGGCCCCATGCCCCGCCGCCGGCAATGGGCCCGGACCACCGAACGTTACCTTCCCCGTTGTAGGGCCCCGCAGGGGCCTGATGGAGCTTCCCAGTCTTCCAGCTTTCCAGCCTCCCAGCCTCCTAGCCGTAATACTCCTGCAGCGGCTTCACGCGGAACTCGGCGCGCCGCAGGCTTCGGATGGCCGATACCGCGGCCCGGGCGCCCGCCACGGTGGTGAAGTAGGGCACGTTGTACTCCAGGGCGGCCCGCCGGATGTGGAACGAGTCCGCGATGGCCTTGGCCCCTTGGGTCGTGTTGATCAGCAGGTCGGCCTCCCCGTTCACGATCACGTCCACCACGTGGGGCCGGCCCTCCTGCACCTTCTTCACCACCTCCACCGGCAGCCCCTCGGCCTGGAGGAACGCCGCCGTGCCCCGGGTGGCGATCAGCCGGAACCCCTCCTCCACGAGGCGGCGGGCCACCTGGGCGACGGCGGGCTTGTCGTCGTCCTTGACCGAGACGAACACGGTCCCGGCCAGGGGCAGGGGGTTGCCCGCGGCCAGCTGGGCCTTGGCGAAGGCCATGCCGAAGTCCGTGTCGATGCCCATGACCTCACCCGTGCTCTTCATCTCGGGCGAGAGGATCGTATCCACGCCGGGGAACTTGACAAAGGGGAACACCGCCTCCTTCACGCTCACGTGCCGCGGCACGGGTACCTCGGTCACGCCCAGGTCGTCCAGGGACCGGCCGGCCATGACCCGGGCCGCGATCTTCGCCAGGGGCACGCCCGTGGCCTTCGACACGAACGGCACCGTGCGGCTCGCCCGGGGGTTCACCTCGAGCACGTAGATCGTTCCGTCCTGCACGGCGAACTGCACGTTCATGAGCCCCCGGACCTCCAGGGCCAGGGCCAGGGCCTCGGTCTGCCGCCGGATCTCCTCGACCAGGTCGGGGGCCAGGCTGTACGGGGGCAGGGAGCAGGCCGAGTCGCCCGAGTGCACCCCGGCCTCCTCGATGTGCTCCATGATGCCGGCCACCACCACCCGCCGGCCGTCGGCCACCGCGTCCACGTCGATCTCGATCGCGTCGTTGAGGAACTTGTCGATCAGGACCGGGTGCTCGGGGCTCGCCTCCACGGCCTCGGTCATGTACTGGCGCAGGCTCCTCTCGTCGTACACGATCTCCATGGCCCGGCCGCCCAGCACGTACGACGGTCGCACGACCACGGGGTACCCGATGGCCGCCGCCACGGCCTCGGCCTCCTCGGGGCTGCGGGCGATGCCGTTCTCCGGCTGTTTGAGCCCCAGGTCGTGCAGGAGCCTCTGGAACCGCTCCCGGTCCTCGGCCAGGTCGATCTTGTCCGGGCTGGTGCCGATGATCGGCACGCCCTCGGCCTCGAGGGCCCGGGCGAGCTTGAGGGGGGTCTGGCCCCCGAACTGCACGATCACCCCCTCGGGCCGCTCGGTGCGCACGATGTTCAGCACGTGCTCGAGGGTGAGCGGCTCGAAGTAGAGCCGGTCGGCGGTGTCGTAGTCGGTGGACACGGTCTCCGGGTTGCAGTTGACCATGATGGTCTCGTACCCGTCCTCCCGGAGCGCCAGGACCCCGTGCACGCAGCAGTAGTCGAACTCGATGCCCTGACCGATCCGGTTGGGGCCGCCGCCCAGGATCATGATCTTCCGGCGGCCGGTGGGCGCGGCCTCGCACTCGCTCTCGTAGGTGGAGTAGAGGTACGGGGTGTGGGCCTCGAACTCGGCCGCGCAGGTGTCCACCCGTTTGAACACGGCCCGGATGCCCGCCTCTTCCCGCCAGCGGCGCACCTCGGCCTCGCTCACCTCCAGCAGATCCCCCAACCGCCGGTCCGTGAACCCCCACTCCTTGGCCTCGCGGAGCACCTCGACGGGCAGGCGGCCCCGGCCGGCCGACTTGCGGAAGGTGGCCAGCTCCTCCTCGAACTCCACGATCTGCCTGAGGTTCTCCAGGAACCACGGGTCGATCTGGGTGAGCCGGTGGATCTCCTGGGCGTCCATGCCCCGGCGGTACGCCTCGGCCAGGTACCACAGCCGCTCCCAGTTGGGCACCCGAAGCCGGTCCGCGATCCGCTCCCGGATCTCCTCGTCCGGGAGCGAGCCGGGGTCCTTGAGGGGGGAGCGCAGGCCGTGGATGTCTTTCTCCAGGCTCGCCACGGCCTTCTGCAGGCTCTCCTTGAACGTGCGGCCGATGCTCATCACCTCGCCCACGCTCTTCATCTGGGTGGTCAGCGTGGCGTCGGCCCGGGGGAACTTCTCGAAGTCGAACCGGGGGATCTTGGTGACCACGTAGTCGATGGTGGGCTCGAACGAGGCCGGGGTCTCCCGGGTGATGTCGTTGGGGATCTCGTCCAGGGTGTACCCCACGGCCAGCTTGGCCGCGATCTTGGCGATGGGGAACCCGGTGGCCTTCGAGGCCAGGGCGGAGGACCGGCTCACCCGGGGGTTCATCTCGATCACCACCATCCGACCCGTGCGGGGATCCACGGCGAACTGGATGTTCGACCCCCCGGTGTCCACCCCGATCTCCCGGATCACGGCGATGGCCGCGTCGCGCATCACCTGGTATTCCTTGTCGCTCAGGGTCTGGGCCGGGGCCACGGTGATCGAGTCGCCGGTGTGGACGCCCATGGGGTCCAGGTTCTCGATCGAGCAGATGATCACGACGTTGTCCTTGCCATCGCGCATCACCTCGAGCTCGTACTCCTTCCAGCCCAGCACCGACTCCTCGATCAGCACCTCGTTGACCGGGCTCTGCTCGAGGCCCCACTTGATCATCTCCTCGAACTCCTCGCGGTTGTACGCGATGCCCCCGCCGGCGCCGCCCAGGGTGAACGAGGGCCGCAGGATCGCTGGGAACCCGATCTCGTCCACGATGCGCTGGGCCTCGGCCAGGCTGTGGGCGTACCCGGACCGGGGCAGGTCCAGGCCGATGCGCTCCATGGCCTCCTTGAACCGGGCCCGGTCCTCGGCCTTCTCGATGGCCGGGAGCTTGGCGCCGATCATCTCGACCCCGTAGCGGTCGAGGATGCCCATCTTGGCGCACTCCACCGCCACGTTGAGCGCGGTCTGCCCCCCCAGGGTGGGCAGGAGGGCCTGGGGCCGCTCGGCCTCCAGGATCCGCTCCACCGCCTCGACCGTGACCGGCTCCACATAGGTGCGGTGGGCCATCTCGGGGTCGGTCATGATGGTGGCGGGGTTGGAGTTGAGGAGCACCACCCGGTACCCCTCCTCCCGCAGGGCCTTGCAGGCCTGGCTGCCGGAGTAGTCGAACTCGCAGGCCTGGCCGATCACGATCGGCCCGGCGCCGATGATCAGAATGGTCTCGATGTCGGTACGTTTGGGCATGTCGGAATCCAGGAATCAGAAATACAGACGACAGGAATTGGGGGACGAAGGTCTCGATGTCGGTGCCGGGGGTTCGGGGGTCGGCGGCCGGAGCGTGGGGAAGCGGGTCACGCGTCACCCGTCACTCGTCACCGAACCTACCCCTTCTCCATCAGCTCCACGAACCGGCGGAACAGGTACTTGGCGTCGTGGGGGCCGGGGCTCGCCTCGGGGTGGTACTGCACGCTGAACACCGGGAGCTCCCGGTGGCGGATCCCCTCGACCGTGCGGTCGTTCAGGTTCACGTGGGTCACCTCGATGGCGTCCGCGTGGGGGGAGCGCCGGAGGCTCTCCATGTCGACCACGAAGTTGTGGTTCTGGCTGGTGATCTCCACCTTTTCGGTGGCCAGGTCCTTGACGGGCTGGTTCGCGCCGTGGTGGCCGAACTTGAGCTTGTGGGTGGTGCCCCCCAGCGCCAGGCCGAGGATCTGGTTGCCCAGGCAGATGCCGAACAACGGCACCTTGCCCAGGAGGCCCCGCACCGCCTCCACCGCGTAGGGCACCCCCTGGGGGTCGCCGGGGCCGTTGGAGAGGAACACCCCGTCCGGGCTGCGGGCCAGCACCTCCTCGGCCGATGTCGAGGCGGGCACCACGGTCACGTCGCACCCCACCTCGGTCAGGAGCCGAAGGATGTTGTACTTGACCCCGAAATCGAAGGCCACCACCCGGAACCGCCCCGGGGCGCGGGGCTTGCGATACCCTTCCCCCACGGTCCAGTCCCCCTGGTCCCAGCGGTAGGGCTCGGAGCAGGTCACCTCGCGCACCAGGTCCCGGCCCTCGATGGGCGGGGCCGAGCGGGCCCGTTCGACCAGGGCGTCGGCATCCATGATCTCGGTGGAGATCGCACCCATCATGGAGCCCCGTTCCCGGAGCCGCTTGGTCACGGCCCGGGTGTCCACCCCCTGGATCCCCACCACCCCCTCTTCGGCCAGGAACTCGCCCAGGCCCTTCCGTGCCCGCCAGTTGGACGGCACCTCCCAGGCCTCCTTGACGATGAACCCCTCCACGTGGATCCGGTAGGACTCGTAGTCCTCCTCGTTGATGCCGTAGTTGCCGATCTCCGGGTAGGTCATGGCCACGATCTGGCCCTTGTAGGAGGGGTCGCTCAGCACCTCCTGGTACCCGGTCATGCTCGTGTTGAACACCACCTCGCCCACGGTGGTCCCCTCGGACCCGAAGGACCAGCCCGGGAACACGGTGCCGTCGGCCAGGGCCAAAAGCGCCTTCTTCATGTCGGAAGCCTCTCTGCGGTCTCGAGATTCTCGGCCAGGATCCGGCCGTTCCAATACACGGTGCGCCCGCCCACGATCGTGCCCACGGCCCGGCCCCGCAGGTCCATGCCCGCGAACGGGCAGTTGCGCGCCTTCGAGAAGAACGCCGCCGGGTCCACGGTCCACCGCGCCTCGGGGTCCACCAGGGTGATGTCGGCCGGCCCGCCCGGGGCAAGCGTGCCGCCGGGAAGGCCCAGGGCCCGGGCCGGCCCCCACGTCAGGGCGGCCACGGCCCGCACCCGATCCAGCAGGCCGTGGTGCACCAGCCGCAGCGTGACCCCCAGGCTGGTCTCCAGCCCGATCACCCCGTTGGGCGCGGCCTCGAACTCCACCTCCTTCTCGTCCGGGGCGTGGGGGGCGTGGTCGGTGGCCACCGCGTCCACCACCCCCCGGCGCAGGGCCTTCTGCACGGCCTCCACGTCGGCGATCTCCCGCAGGGGCGGGTTCATCTTGGCGTGGGTGTCGAACGACCGCACCGCGTCCTCGGTTAGGGTGAAGTAGTGGGGCGCGGTCTCGCCGGTCACCGGCAGGCCCATGCGCTTGGCGTAGCGCAGGAGCTTCATGCTGCCCCGGGTGGACAGGTGGGCCAGGTGAAGCCGGCCGCCGGTGCGGCGCACCAGCAGCAGGTCCCGGGCCACCTGGATCTCCTCGGCCTCGGCCGGCACGGCCGGCAGGCCCAGGTAGGCCGACGCCAGGCCCTCGTTCATGGCCCCTCCCCGGGCCAGGTCCAGGTCCTCGCAGTGGCTCACCACCACCACCCCGAAGGCCGAGGCGTACTCCAGGGCCCGGCGCATCAGCAGGCTCGACGACACCGGGTGGCCGTCGTCCGTCACGGCCACGCACCCGGCCTCGGCCAGCTCCCCGATCTCGGCCAGGTCCTCGCCCCGCAGGCCCTTGGAGATCGCCCCCACCGGGTACACCCGGCACACGCCCCCCCGGCAGGCCTTCTCCAGGATGTACCGGGTCACTTCCGCGTTGTCGTTCACCGGCTGGGTGTTGGGCATGGCCGCCACCGCCGTGAACCCGCCGGCCGCGGCGGCGCGGGTGCCCGAGGCCACGTCCTCCTTGTACTCCTGGCCCGGCTCGCGCAGGTGCACGTGGATGTCGATCAGCCCCGGCAGCACCCACAGGCCCGAGGCGTCCACCACCGGGGCCGGGCCCGGGTCGATCGAGGGCTCCACCGCCAAGATCTTTCCTTCGGCCACGGCCACGTCCCGGGGGGCGTCGAGGCCCGAGGCCGGGTCGATCACGTGGCCGCCGCGGATCACGAATTCCATTCCGACCTCCCGCCGCCCAACAGCAGGTACAGCACGGCCATGCGCACCGCCACCCCGTGCTCCACCTGTTCGAGGATCACCGACCGGGGGCCGTCGGCCAGCTCGGAGGTGATCTCCACCCCCCGGTTCATGGGCCCCGGGTGCATGACGATCGCGTCGGCCGCCGCCCCTTCGAGCACCCGCGAGTTCAGACCGAACACCCGGGCGTACTCCCGGTCCGACGGGAACACGGCCCGGCCCAAGCGCTCCTTCTGGATGCGAAGGGCCATGACCACGTCGGCTCCGGCCACGGCCTCGGCCACCCGGGTGTGGGCCTCCACCCCCATCCGCTCCACCTGGGGCGGCAGCATGGTCGGCGGGCCGCACACCCGCACCCGGGCGCCCAGCTTGGTGAGGGCGTGGATGTTGGACCGGGCCACCCGGCTGTTGGCGATGTCGCCCACGATCGTGACCGTGAGCCCCTCGATCCGGCCCTTGCGCCGACGGATCGTGAACAGGTCCAGCAGGGCCTGGGTGGGGTGCTCGTGCCGGCCGTCGCCCGCGTTGATCACCGAGCACGCCAGCCGCCGGGCCACGAACTCGGCCGCGCCGGCCGCGCCGTGGCGGATCACCACCGCGTCGGGCACCATGGCCTCGATGTTCCTCACGGTGTCCAGCAGGGTCTCGCCCTTCTTCACCGAGCTGGTGGAGGCCGAGAAGTTCACGGTGTCGGCCGAGAGCCGCTTCTCCGCGATCTCGAACGAAAGCCGCGTGCGGGTGGACGGCTCGAAGAACCCGTTCACCACGGTCTTGCCCCGCAGCGCCGGCACCTTCTTCACCTCCCGGCGCGACACCTCCAGGAACCCCTCGGCCGTGTCGAGGATGTGTACGATCTCCTCGGGCGCCAGGGGCTCGATGGCCACCAGGTCCTTGCGCTGGAACTCCACCGGATCAGACCTCCCCTTCGTCCCAGCCGGGCTCCACCAGGAACACGGCGTCGTCGGACGGGTCGTCGCCCACCCGGACCTCGATCTCCTCCTCCGGCCGGGTGGGCTCGGCGTGGCCCACGTAGTCGGGCTGGATCGGCAGCTCCCGGTGTCCCCGGTCCACCAGCACGGCGAGCTGGATGGCCCGGGGCCGGCCCAGGTCCACCAGGGCGTCCAACGCGGCCCGCACCGTGCGGCCGGTGTAGAGCACGTCGTCCACCAGCACCACCACCCGGTCGTCCAGGGAGAACGGGATGTCCGTGGGCCCCAGGGGCGGCGGCGCCCCCTTGCGGCCCAGGTCGTCCCGGTACAGGGTGATGTCGAGCCGGCCCACGGGAACCTCGACCCCCTCGGCCTTGCGGATGTGATCGGCGATCCGGCGGGCCAGCAGGTCGCCCCGGCGCACGATGCCCACCAGGGCCAGGCCCTGGGTGCCCCGGTTGCGCTCGAGGATCTCCAGGGCCATGCGCGCCAGGCTCCGGCGCACGGCGTCGGCGTTCAGGAGCACCCTACGGTAGGTCTCGGCCATGGGGGGACCCTTTGGCTAGAAGGCTGGGAGGCTAGAGTAGCGTTTCCGAAATTCAGTGGTTTTCCCAGGGGGTGGGGCTGGGGGCCCCTCCTTCGCTGAACGGCCTCGCAGGGGCCGCCTCGGCGCGGTC
>JAADGT010000243.1 GCA_013152215.1 Deltaproteobacteria bacterium | reverse complement strand
GCTGGTACAGGGTCGTATCGCGCATGGTTCGCCTCCTTTCGGCGAACCAAGCTACCGCGATCTCTACCCACTAGAAACCCGGAAGAACCCAAGCGAGGTCTCCTGTTTTCTGTGCGCGGCGGTGAGGTGTCAAGACCGGGGGAGTTTGTCGCGTTTTCACCGAAATAAAATGTCACCTGTTCACCGGCTCGGTTGCTCCGCTTGGGAAAAGTGGGAGGCCAAGTGATTCCTATGGGGAGCCAGGGTTGGGCTATGTCGGGTTCCGCCCCTTCGGCCTTGGCCAGACGACCGAAATATGTGTCGGCACGCATCTTTGAAAATAGAGTAGCAAGCGAAATATTTTCAAGCTATGCTGGGATTATAATTCCCCGAAAGCGGCACATGGGTCACGTCGAGACTCTGATCTCACAGTAGCCCGTGGTTGGGAAAATATTCATGCGGAAATGATGGGGGTTTGCATTGGCGGAATTGATCGTGGAACTTCTCGGCAAGGGAGAAACGAATGAAAGAAGCACTATTGCTTATTGACATTCAACGAGATTACTTTCCGGGTGGACGCATGGAGGTTGTTGGCTCTGAATTGGCAGCTCAAAGGGCGCAGAACCTTTTAATCTCGTTTAGAGAAAAAGGGAAGAAGATCATCCACATACAGCATGTATCCACTAGAGAGGGGGCGACATTCTTCCTGCCCGGGACCGATGGTGTAAACATTCATGAGAGTGTGCTGCCTGGAGCGGGAGAAACGGTAATCACGAAGCATTTTCCTAACAGTTTTCGTGATACAATTCTTGAAGATCAACTGAGAAAGAATGAAATTGAGAAAATCTTTTTTTGTGGAATGATGTCCCATATGTGCATAGATGCAACAGTTCGAGCAGCATTTGATTTGGGCTTTGAGTGCGTCGTTGCTGAAGATGCATGTGCAACAAGAGATTTATCGTTCAAAGGTGTTGAGGTCCCTAGTACTCAAGTTCACGCTGCCTATATGGCTGCTCTCGGAGCCGTCTATGCGACCGTAGTGCAATCCAGTGAAATTATTGAACAAATGAGCACGTAACACGTGTATGACCTCCTCCGGTCAAGGGTCACGTCCAGTCAAGTGGGGTAAGAACGGGTTGATGAAGTAGCGTATTTTTCTCTTTTTCGAGGCGGCGGGGGCCTCCGTATTGAGGGGAAGCCTTCGCGCGTAGCGCAGGTGAATTCGAGCGTTACGTCTTGAGAGGAATGCGAATATGACGCCTCTAAAGTTGATTGCAGATGTTGTTGCATCAAATTTTGCAGGCAAGTATCAAAAAAGTATGAAGGTGTTGAATGCCCCATTCACAGTTAAATTTACATACATTCCAAAAGGATGGATACATCAAATTTGCTGGGGTGATCTTACGTGGGTATGGCGTAAGAACGGAATCGGTGCGACAGGTGTGGCGGGGTTTATATGCGGTGATACGGATGTAGGTAAGGCATCCTCGCTTTGGAATCCAGAATCTCCAAACTATCTGGCATGGTGTGGCGTATATATTTATAGGCCTGACAGATTCTCTGATTTTTATGACCCAGAGGAAGGGGCGACGGAGGTTGCAAGGAATATAGGGTATAAAGATGATATCACATGGTCCAATATTTATGGAAACACGAACGCGCGCTATGAGGAGATCCACATAGAAAAGATAGACAATTGCTTGGTGCAAACAGAATATAAAAATGAATCTTTTTTCTCTGTGGTCCGTTGCCAAACATATCTCGGACCGCGGAGTGCTTCTTTGAAGTCTCGTTTGGCGAGTTATTGTTTGTCTGGGTTGTATAAAAGGACTTCGAGCATTAATCTTAATGGTGAGTTCTTTTTTCCTGGCTCGAAACTGTCATCTGGTCATGATTATGAGAATGTATTGCGAGATGTCTGGGTTGCAAGGGTGATTGTTGAAGAGGAGGGGGTTATATATGTGATATATGCTACCTCAGTACGTTCTGAGGATGATTCTTGGAATTATACCGAAATCTTGGAAGAAGAATTTAGTAAGTTTTTCCGTGGAGTTAGGTTTGGGGATGACTAGAGGCGACATGGCTCGTATATGGTCTCCTCCGATCCGGGCTTAAATGCTCCCGGAACCGAGCCTCTCGGTCCTGCGTAAGTGACAGGTCCCGGCGTCGGCGGTTTTCCTCACACCCCGTTCGGATTCCATCGACCACGTCTCTCCCTCGACGGATCTGCAACCCCACCGTTATCGGGCAACCGACCCGCGGCCCTGGTGTCAGGTGCCGCAGCGTCCACCACTCCGCATCCAGGCCCGGAGATCCGGCAAAAAGACCCAATGTCGGTCCCTCGCACCGCGGCGCAGACGTCTACCGCAAGATCGTACAAGCCTGGTACGGTACGTGCTGGGTAGGGTGGCGGTAAGGAGTGCGACATGCGGGACAGGGCACGGTGCTGGCAGGATCCTCACCTGGAAGGGATGACCTTCCTGGAAGCGACTTTCTTCAGACACTCTTTCGGCCGGCACTATCACCAAACGTTCGCCGTGGGGGTTACCGCAGGGGGAACAGGGGCCTTTTACTACCGCGGCTCCGAAAGGACTACTCCCGCCGGCAGCGTCATCGTGATCGCACCCGGCGAGATGCACACGGGTCGGGCCCTTGGAGAGGCTGGGTGGACCTACCGGCTCTTCTATCCGGGGCCCGAGGTGCTCCGCCGCGTCGCGGAAGAGCTCGACGCACGTCCCCGGGGTACGCCTGGGTTCCGTTGCGGAGTCGTGGCGGACCAAGACTTAGCGAAGCGCATATTCCGCTTTCACGCCGCGGAGGCTGCGTCGCCCGTGGAGCGTGAGACCGCGTTGATGGAAATCCTGACCCTGCTCATCCGGCGCCACGCTGACGGACGAGCCACTCTGCGGACTGCCGGGAGGGAGCGGCGGGCCATCCGTCTCGTCAAGGAGTACATCGAGGCTCGGTTTGCGGACCGGATCCGTTTGGCAGAGTTGGCGGAGGTGGCGGGGCTCAGCCCTTTCCATCTGGTGCGGACCTTTCGGCGGGAGGTGGGGCTTCCGCCCCATGCCTACCTCACCCAAGTCCGTGTGGAGCGAGCCAAGAAGATGATCTCTGCGGGGATCTCTCTGGCGGATGTGGCGTATGCCGTAGGGTTCACGGACCAGAGCCACCTGACCCGCAGCTTTCGCAAGATCGTCGGGGTCACTCCGGGATACTTCGCCCGAAGCACGGTAGGGGATCCCTGCACGGGGGCCGGCGGTTCCCGGCGGCGGAGGAGGGGCGGGGGGCGAGCCGCCAAGCCCGTGGGGAGGTAGCCCGAAGCCCAAACAGTCGTGGCGGGGGTGCGTGGAGGCATTGCCGGAGGAGCGGGGAGAGGTGGCGATGGAGCGAAGATGCTTCGAAGACTTGACCGACGGAGAGCGGCTCTGGTGCCGGGACGTTCCCTTCACCGAGGGGGAGATCATCGGCTTTGCCAGGCGCTATGATCCGCAACCCTTCCACATCGATCCGGTCGTGGCCGAGCGGTCCATCTTCGGGGGGATCATCGCCTCGTCCCTGCACACCCTCTCGGCGTGCACCCGGGTGGTGGTGGAAGCTGTGGGGGATGTTGCGATTCTGAGCGGGGTCGGGCTTCACGAGGCCAAGATGCACGCCCCCGTAAGGCCCGGCGACATCTTGGCCGTGAGGGCGTGGTGGTGCGATCTCCGTCGTTCCCGGAGCCGGCCGGGGCGGGGGCTCGCTTCTATCCGGTGCGAGGTTGCCAACCAGAGGGGGCAAACGGTGATCACGTACGGGTACCGGTACATGGTGGCGTGCCGCAACGCGACCGGGTCGGGCTGAAGCCTTCTGCCTCTCAACAAAGGATAGCCCATGCGCTGGAAGGAGTACGTCGACGCGACCGTGGCCCGGTACGACCGGTGGATCGCCGAAGGAAGGATGACCCACTCCTCCAGAGTCGTGCCGGTGGGCAGGTCTTTCAAGCTCCGGCAATGGGTCATGCCGGGCAATCAGGTGATCGAGTACCTGCAGGCGAGCCCCTTCATCGCCCTGGCCGATTGCATGTGTCGGGCCCTGGCCCGCCGGTGCGACAGGCCTCTGGACGTATGCCTGTATCTGGGGGCGTTCGCCGAGCGGAACGTCGCTCGGGGGCGGGCCCGCAAGGTGTCTCTGGACGAGGCTCGGGCAGCCGTGGAGCGGGCGGACGAGAATGGGTTGGTCCACCTGACGCTGTACAACGAGCATCGGGAAGTGTTCGCGGTGTGCAGTTGCTGTGAATGTTGCTGTCACGACCTCTACCTTCTGAAGGGGCGAGGTCGCACCGATCTGGTGGCCCGCTCGGAGTACGTGGCCGTGACGGATCGGGACGCCTGCCTTCACTGCGGTGCGTGCGTGGATCGGTGCGTGTTCGGGGCCCGAACGTTAGACGTGGGACGGCTGATGTACGCCGTCGATCGGTGCTACGGCTGCGGGCTGTGTGTGAGCGTGTGCCCCGTGGGGGCCACGGGGATGGAAGCGCGGCAGCCCCGGGGGGGCCGGAACGGGCGGCCCCCCGGGGAAGGGGGTCATGGATGGGGGCTCGACTTGAGAAAGGTCCCACTCCGGTACTCCCGGAAGGCGAGGTCCAGCTCCTCCTCGGTGTTCATGACGATTGGCCCGCGCCAGGCCACGGGCTCGCGCAGGGGGGCGCCGGCGAAGAGCAGGAACCGGACCCCGCCGGGCCCGCCCCGAACGGTGACGAGGTCGCCGGCGCCGTACAGGACGACGTGGTCGGCCGGGGTCTGCCGGGACGAGCCGGGTCCGAAGAGACCCTCGCCCTCGAGGGTGTAGGCGAACACCGTGTGCCCCGGAGCCGTGGGGTGGGTGAACTCCCCCCCGGGGGGCACGGCCACCTCCAGGTACTCCGGGCTGCGCACGATGTCGGCCACCGGGCCCTCGCAGCCGTTGCAGCGGCCGGCGATCACTCTCACGATGGAGCCCCCTTCGAGGCGGCACTCGGGAACGGACCCGGCGGCCACGCTGCGGTACCGAGGGGGCATCATCTTGCGGCTGGCGGGCAGGTTCACCCACAGCTGCAGCCCGCGCATGTCTCCCCGGAAGCGCCGGGGCATCTCTTGGTGAACGATGCCGCCCCCGGCGGTCATCCACTGCACGTCGCCGGAGCCGATCACGCCATGGTTCCCGAGGCTGTCCCCGTGGGCCACCTCGCCCCGGAGCACGTAGGTCACCGTTTCGATGCCCCGGTGGGGGTGCCACGGGAACCCGGCCAGGTAGTCGTCCGGGTCCGTGGAGTGGATGTCGTCGAGCAGCAGGAAGGGATCGAAGCGGGAGATCAGCCTCCGGTCGTGGCCCACGCCGCGCCGGAGCCGTACGCCGGCCCCGTCCACGGTGGGACGGCTGGCAAGAATCAGTTCCGGCTCTCGTGTCCGGTTCATGTTCGTTCTCCTTTCACGCGACGTCACTCCGACGCCGTCTCGGCGGCGGCAGGGTTGCTCAACCAGGGCCGAAAGCACCGGGTCATGAGGGGCATCACGCCCCAGGCGAGGACCAGCACGACCAGCAGGGTGACGACCCCGGTGGCGGCCCAGCGGGACCAGCCCTGGAGCAGCCCTGCCACCCCGGCCGAAACGAAGTAGACGGTCGGCCACACCCCCAGCCAGGTCAGCACCGCCATCTTCCAGCGGGGGGGAGGGCGTTCCGATCCGGTCCGCTCGAAAAAGGCCTCCAGGCCGTGCAGGCTGCGGCGCGAGTACCCTTCTTCCACGAGGGGGCCCACGGTCTCCTCCCAGCGGCGGAAATGCTCGGACGCGTAGAACGCGTCGCGTTCCTTCTCACTGGCAAAGGAGCGCAGAATCCCGTAGGTGCGGTCGTTCCTTCCGGGTAGGGGCCGCAGCAGCTGCGCCCCCAGGGTCGAGATCTCGCCCATGGACGTCACGAAGAACGCGCGGATGGCGTCCTCGAAAGCGGCCTCGCATCCCGGCTTCACCGTCCGAGTGACGGCGACATGGATGGGGTCTCCCATTGCGTTGTCTCCTCGCGGCCGGCGATCCCGAGGGGACCGCCGGCCGGCCTGTTGCCCTTACGCCTCGACCACGTGGGGGTGGCGCGCCGCCTGGGGAGCCTTGTGCACCATCGAGTAGGCGTACTCGATGCCGCTGCCGTAGGCGCCTGCGTGCTCTCGAAGGAGGTCCATCAGCGCGTCGTAGTGGTCGCGGTCGGCCCAGTCCCGCTGGAACTCGAGCACCGTGGCGATGGTGGTCATCGGCACGGCCCCCGCCTGCACCGAACGCCGGAGCGCTGCATCGTGGGCCGCTGCGGAGGTGGCGCCGCAGGCGTCCTCCACGATGTACACGTTGTAGCCGGCGTCGAGCATGTTCAGGGTCGGCCAGGTCACGCAGACCTCGGTCCACAGCCCGGAGACGACCACGTTCTTGCGTCCGGCGGTCTCGATCGCCTCGCGGAACGCGGGGGAGTCCCAGGAGTTCATGCTGGAGCGCTCGATGGGCTGCAGCTCCGGGAGCACGTCCATCAGCTGGGGCCACACGTAGCCGCTGAACGACTCCGTCTCCACCGCGGTGAGGACGGTGGGGATTCCGAACTCCTTCGCCGCCTTGGCGAGGAGCACCACGTTGTTGACGAGCTGCTGGCGTTCGATGTTGGCGACGCCGAACAGCATCTGCGGTTGGTGGTCGATGAACACGACCACAGAGGTCTCTGGGGTGATCAGACCGGCATCGGTGTGGGGCAAGATGTTCTTCATGGCTGTAATCCTCTTTTGTCTCAGCGCTGTCCGCCGGGAGAAGGGGAAGGAATGGGCGGCCCGATGGGCTGCCGACGGCACGGGCACCGGGCCCGCCGCGGTGGTACCGGAGGATCGGCGCTGCCCCCCGCACCAGCCAGGCGCGCGTAAGCCGGCTCGCCGCGTCGGATGAAACGGATGCACTCTCCATGAGGGGGGTGGCTCCTCTGCTGCGGCCTCCCGCTCGGGAGGGGAAAAGGATGCTCCGGGCCGTATGATTCAATATTGAACTAATTGCCTCCAAAACGCCCTCCCCCTCACTCGGCCGCCCGTTTCCCAACGATGCGGCACAACCGCGCCAGCTCCTGCTGCTCGGAAGGGGCGAGCGCGCTCAGGGCCTCGACCACGGCGGCCACGTGCCGGGGAAAGATCCGTTGGATCAGCTCTCGGCCCTTTTCGCTGAGGTGGACCACCACGTACCGGCGGTCCTCGGGGTCCCGCCGGCGTTCCACCAGCCCCCGTTTCTCCAGGTTGTCCACGACGAGGGTGATGTTCCCGTCGGTCTTGAGGAGTTTCTTCCCCAGGTCCTTCTGGCAGAGGGGGCCGAGGTGGTACAGGGCCTCCAGAGCGCCGAACTGGCTGATCGTGAGCCTCTCCTCCGCCAGGTGCCGGTGTACGCGGGCCGTGACCGAGTTGGCGGCCCGCATCAGCTTGATGTAGGCGTCCAACGCCCGCACCTCGTCCTCGGTTCCCCGGTGCCGTGTGCCCATGGTGCCTCCAGGAAATAGTTTAATGTTAAAATAATAGTAGACAAGTCACCTTTGTCAAGGCTTTTCTCCCCTCGTGTGCCGAACGGTGGGCCCGGCGAGGGGAACACCGGTCCCGGACCAGAGGCCGAGGGATGCGGCGCCGGGCGCCGGCGTCAGCTGCCGGGTCGCTCGCCCCGGCACAGCCCCGCCACGTCCGCGATCCTCTCCGGCGGGCCGAGGACGAACAGGACGTCGCCCGGCCGCAGCTCCATGTCGGCCGGGGGGTTGACCTCGATCTCGGTGCCCCGGCGCAACGCGAGCACGGTGACCCCGTGGGTCTTCCGGAGCTCGGCCTGGGCCAGGGACGCGCCCGCCAGGGCCGAGCCTTCGGCGACCTTGAGGGCGACGATCTCGATGTGGGGGAGCTGGAGCTTCAGGTCGGTCACGGAGGGCGGCAGACCGGAGAGGCTCCGGAGCATCTCGTAGCCGTCGGCCCGCACGGCGGTGACGAGCCGCTCGATCTCGTCCCGGGGCACCAGGTACTTGGTCAGGACCCGGGTGAAGATCTCGACCGAGGTCTCGAACTCCTGCGGGATGACCTCGTCGGCCCCCAGGTCGTAGAGGTGCCCCATCTCCTGGAGGTACTGGGTCCGCACGATCAGGTAGGCCTTGGGGTTCAGGCGCCGCACCGCCTCGGTGACCCGGCGGGTGGCCGTGGGGTCGTTGATCGCCACGACCACCACGCGGGCCTCCGGCACGTTCGCGTGCTCCAGCACGGTCTCCTGGGTGGCGTCGCCGTAGCGGATGGGCTCGCCCCGGGCCTGCTCGGTGCGCACGGTGTCGGGGTTCAGCTCGATGACCGCGTAGGGGATGCCCGCCACGGCCGCGGCCCGGGCCACGTTCCTGCCGCTCACCCCGAACCCGATGATCACCAGGTGGTCCCTGCGTGCCTCGTCTGCGGCCGCCGGAGCCGGGTTCAGGCCGGTCTTGAGCCTGCGGGGCAGGGGCAGGCGCACCGCCGCGTCCGCCACCTTGGGAGCCAGGGCGATGACGAAGGGGGTGGCGGCCATGGTCAGGACCGCGCCCGCCAGGAAGAGCTGGTAGAGGTCTCCGGTCACCAGGCCGTGCTCCACCCCGGTGCGGGAGAGGATGAAGGAGAACTCCCCCACCTGCCCGAGCGCCAGACCCACCAGCACCGAGGTGCGGAGCGGAAGGCCCAGCAGCAGGGCGGCCAGGGCGGCGATGGCCGACTTCAGCACCAGGATGCCGAGGGCGAGCAGGGTGACCGCGGCCGGCTCCCGGAGCAGGAAACCCACGTCCAGGAGCATGCCGATGGACACGAAGAAGAAGGTGGTGAAGGCGTCCCGGAAGGGCAGGATGTTCCCCAGGGCCCGGTGGCTGTACTCGGACTCCGAGATGATGAGGCCCGCCAGGAACGCGCCCAGGGCCAAGGAGAGGCCGGCCGCCGCGGTCAGCAGGGCCACCGACAGGCAGATGGCGATCACGCTCAGGAGGAAGAGCTCCTGGCTGCCGGTGCGGGCCACCTGGTAGAGCACCCTGGGCACGACCCACTTGGTGCTCACGATCACCAGCGCCACGATGCCGAGCCCCTTGGCCACCAGGAGGAGGGCGGCCCCGCCCGAGCCTCCGGCCGTGCCGGCCAGGAGCGGGGTGACCAGGATCATGGGCACGATGGCCACGTCCTGAAAGATCAGGATGCCCAGGGTGGTGCTTCCGTGGGGGCTGTCCACCTCGGCCCGCTCCTGGATGAGCCGGAGCACGATGGCCGTGCTGCTCAGGGCGAACAGGAACCCTAGGAACACCGCCTCGCCCACGGGCTGGCCGAGGCGGCGGGCCACCAGGAACGCGGCCAGGCACGTGAGCCCCACCTGGAGCGCGCCCCCGAGGAGGACCGGCCGCTTGATCTGGAGCATCTTCTGGAAGGAGAACTCGATCCCGATGGTGAAGAGCAGGAGCACCACCCCGATCTCGGCCAGGATCTCCACCTCGTGGAGGGCCTTGATCAGGCCGAGCCCGTAGGGGCCCACCAGGATCCCGGTGAACAGGAACCCCACCACCGCGGGCACCCGGAGCCGGTTGCACGCGAACAGGATGAGCACCGACAGCCCGAAGATGATCAGGATGTCGTTCAGGAGGGAGATCTGCATGGGCTCCCCGCGTCGCGGTGGCAGGTGACGGATCCGACCAGCCTTTCCGGTCGGCACGGCCTTGTCAACCCGGCCCGTCGCCTACCACGGGTCGAGAAGAGGCTGCGGGGCTCGGCGCTACCGACGTTTGCGGCGCTCCGACAGGTAGCGGTAGGCCTCGTCCGTGGACATGCCGGTGAGCCGGGCCAGCTCCCGGGCCGCCCGGCGGGGGGCGAGGCCCAGGGCCTCCACCCGGGCGGCGGCCTCGGCCGTGTCCGCCTCGTCGGCCTTGCGGGGACGGCGGGGATCCCTGCCCCGGACGCCCCAGCACACCTCGCCCCGGACCCGGTCCCGCCGCTCGAGATCCCCCCGGATCCGCGAGATCGTGCCCCAGAGGAACTCCTCGTGGGGCTTCGTCATCTCCCGGGCCAGGGCGGCCTCCCGGTCGCCGAACTCCGCCAGCGCGTCGTCCAGGGCGGCCAGGATGCGGTGGGGCGACTCGTAGAACACCAGGGTCTCGGTACGGTCCCGGAGCTCCCGGAAGAACGCCCGGCGCCGGGCCGCCCGCTTGGGCGGGAAGCCGTGGAACGAGAAGGCATGGGTGGGCAGGCCCGAGGCGCTCAGGAAGGCGGCCACCGCGCTGGGGCCTGGCACCGGCACCACCCGGTGGCCGCTCTGGCGGGCGAGGCGCACCAGGTCGAACCCGGGGTCGCTGATGCCCGGGGTGCCGGCCTCGGACACCAGCGCGATCTGCTCCCCCCGTTCGAGCCGGGCGAGCAGCTGGCGGGCCCGGGCCTCCTCGTTCCAGTCGTGGTACGAGACCAGGGGCTTCCTCAGCCCGTGCCGGGCCAGCAGCCGGGCCGCGGTACGGGTGTCCTCCGCGGCCACGCAGTCCACCTCGGCCAGCACCCGCAGGGCCCGTTGGGTGATGTCGTCGGGGTTGCCCAGCGGCACGGCCACCACGTACAGGCAGCCCTCGGCCGCCCGGGGGGTCGATTCGGGGTACCGGCTCTCGTCCATGGTCGGTGGGTCCTTGCCAGTGACTTTCGCTGGAGCGCTGGGAGGCTAGGAGGCCAAAAGCCCCTTTGATCCCGGCGAGTTCGGTTCATCGGCCCAGCCGCCCAGCGGGCCGAAGGCCCGAAGTTGCTGGGAAGCTCCAGCAGACCGCGAGGCGGCCTGTTTGCGAAGAAATAACTCGAACCGATCCCCACACAGTTTCGGCGGTGGGGCATGGGGTCTGCTTCCGGCCGCGCGCCCGACCCCGTACTGTACCGCTCCCGTTCCTCCCGGGAAAAGCTCGGCGACGTCCCTTACGTGGGCCCCCTGCCCCTTGCGGGTCGGCAGGGCCTTGGGTACTTTGGCGCGCTGGGGGCGGGGAGGTGGGCGTTGCTGGCTCGGGTGTCTTCGGCGGCGGTGTTGGGGGTGGACGCGTTCCGGGTGGACGTGGAGGTGGACGTGGCCCACGGGCTGCCCTCGTTCACCGTGGTGGGGCTGCCGGACGGGGCGGTCAAGGAGAGCCGCGACCGGGTGAAGGCGGCGGTGCGCAACGCCGGCTACCGGTTCCCGCCGCACCGGATCACCGTGAACCTGGCGCCGGCCGACGTGAAGAAGGAGGGGGCCGCCTTCGATCTGCCCGTGGCCCTGGCGGTGCTGGCGGCCGACCCCGACCTGAAGCTGTCGGCCCCTCCCGGCATGCTGTTCCTGGGGGAGCTGGCGCTGGACGGCACGGTCCGGCCGGTGCGCGGGGTGCTGCCCATCGCGCTGGAGGCCCGGCGCCTGGGGTTCGAGGCCCTGTGCGTGCCCCGGGAGAACGCGGTGGAGGCGGCCGTGGTGCAAGGGGTGGCCGTGCACCCGGCCGACACCCTCGGGCAGGTGGTGGAGGGGCTGCGCACCAGCGGGCTCTGCCGGGTCGAGGCCGACCCGGCGGAGGTCCTGGCGGCGCGGGCGGACTTCGACGTGGACTTCGCCGAGGTCCGCGGTCAGGCCCACGCCAAGAGGGCCCTGGAGATCGCGGCCGCCGGGGGGCACAACGTGCTGCTGGTGGGGCCGCCCGGGTCCGGCAAGACCATGCTCGCCCGAAGGCTGCCCACGATCCTTCCGGAGATGAGCTGGGACGAGTGCCTGGAGACGAGCCGGATCTACAGCGCCATGGGGGTGCGCGACGGCGGCAGCCCCCTGGTGGTTCGGCGGCCGTTCCGGGCTCCGCATCACACCATCTCGGACGCCGGGTTGATCGGCGGGGGCACGGTTCCGCGCTGCGGGGAGATCAGCCTGGCGCACAACGGGGTGTTGTTCCTGGACGAGCTGCCCGAGTTCAAGCGTCACGTGCTCGAGGTGCTACGCCAGCCCCTGGAGGACGGCGAGGTGACCATCTCGCGGGCCTCCACCACGCTGACGTTCCCGGCCCGCTTCACGCTGGTGGCGGCCATGAACCCGTGCCCGTGTGGGTACTGGGGAGATCCGTACCGGGCCTGCTCCTGCTCCCCGTCGGCCCTGCGCAAGTACCGGGCCAGG
>JAADGT010000110.1 GCA_013152215.1 Deltaproteobacteria bacterium | reverse complement strand
CTGAGGTACTCGTCCCTCCCCACCCCACACCCGGCCAGGATCAGCATGCCCAGCGCCGCGGCCATGGGGATCCCGCCGCGCCGGGCCCTCGTCGTTTCGTCTCCCCTCGTCACGTCTCTTCCTCTTGGGTGTGGGGAAGCCACACGTAGAACTCCGATCCCACCCCCACCTGGCTCTCCACGTGGATCCGGCCTCCGTGGGCCTCCACGATCTTCCGGCAGATGGGCAGGCCCAGGCCCGTGCCCTGGTTCTTCGTGGTGTAGAACGGCTTGAAGATCTCCGACAGCTTCTCCGGCGGGATCCCCGGCCCGTCGTCCCGGACCACCACCTCGACCCAGCCCGGGCCCTCCGGGGCGTCATCGCCCTCCAGGGTGGGCCGGGCGCTCGTCCTCACCTCGATCCGGCCCCGGCCGCCCACGGCGTGCCGGGCGTTCAGGATGAGGTTCAGCAGCACCTGCTGGATCTGCTGAGGGTCCACGGTGATCTCGGGCATCTCGGGATCCAGCACCAGCTCCACCTGATCCCGCGTGCCCCCCTCCTCCCGCTCCACGAAGAACAGCGACTCCTCCACCACGTCGTTCAAGTTGGCCCGCTTCCAGTTGGGCACCGACTCTCGGGCGAAGCTCAGCAGGTCCCGGATCGTCTTGTCCAGGCGCTCGATCAGCTTGAGCATCTCCTGGACCACCGGCATCCGCGGGTCGTCCGGCTCGAACCCCTGGGCCAGCACCTGGGTCGCGCCGGCCAGCCCGGCCAGGGGGTTCTTGATCTCGTGGGCCACGCTGGCCGCCATCTCGCCGATCGAGGCCAGCCGCTCGGCTCGCATCATCTGCTCCCGGTGGAGCCGCTCCACCTCGCGGCTGGTCTCGTCCAGGCGGGCGATCATCGAGTTGAAGCTCCGGGCGAGCCGGCCCAGCTCGTCCCTGCCCCGGACCCGGGTGCGCACCTCCAGGTTCCCCCGCTCCACCTCCTTCATGGTCTCGGCCAGCTCCCGCACCGGCCGGTTCACCATGCGGTGAAGGAGGAAGCTGATGGCCCCGGTGACCAGCAGCACCGTGACCACGGTGGAGGCGACCATGAACCGCGCGTTCTGCCGGATGTGCTCCCCGGTCTTGGCCATGCTGAGGCACACCTCCAGCACCCCCACGATCTCCTTGTTGGGGTCGTGGCAGGTGTGGCACCGGGGCTCGTTGTACATCACCTCGACCATGCAGAAGCTGCGGTGTCCCCGTTCCTCGCTCCGAAACGGCTTGGACCGGTCGGGGCTGGTGAACACGTTGTAGACGAGCTCGTCCACCTCCTTGCCGATCTCCCCCGGCTGGGCCGAGTGCATGATGATGCCGTCCGCGTTGAAGATCCGGATCGTCTCGATGTCCTGGAACTGGCCCATCATCCGGATCACCTTCATCACGTCCTTCTGGCACCGCCCCTCCATGTCGATCCGGATGATGTTGGTCAGGGTCTTCGAGAGGATCCGAGCCTGGCTCTTGGTGTTCTCCACGGCCTGGCGGTCCTGGGCCATCAGGTTGAACCAGGTGGCCCCGCCCAGCACCAACCCCAGCACCGCGACGATGGCCAGGTTGATCTTGACGCTCAGGGAGGTTCGAAACACGGCAGAGCCCCGGGAACCGGGTCAGGTGAGGGCGGAGCCGGGCACGCCCTCCCTCTCGCGGGCGGGCTCCCGACCCAGAACCGTTGTGACGGTAAGGGCTTCGCAGTCCGTGCAGTCGAGGCACCGGATGCACTGCCCCGTGTTCGGCTCCTCGTAGGGCCGGACCTCCATGGGGCAGACCTGGTAGCACTTGTCGCAGTGGGTACACAGCTCCGGGTTCCAGCGGAGCCGCACCAGGCTCACCCGGTTGAACAGGCTGTAAATGGCTCCCAGGGGGCAGGTGGTCTGGCAGAACGGCCGCTTGGCCACGACCGACGATACCACGAAGAAGATGAGGATCGCGATCTTGATCCAGAACAGGTCCCGGATCATGGACCGCACCTCCGGGCTGATCGTGACCCATGGGAGCCCGCCGATCAGGGTACCCATGGGACACAGCTTCGAGAACCAGTTCTCCGAGGTGATCCAGGGAATCACGAACACCAGCATCACCAGGGCCACGAACCGAAACGGCCGCAGGTACTTGGGGATGCGGATCTTGATGGAGGGCAGCTTGTAGAGCATCTCCTGGAAGAAGCCGAACGGACACAGGGTGCCGCACGGCATCCGGCCCACCACCGAGCCCACCAGGCCCAGGAACCCCAGCGTGTAGTAAGGGATCGCCCGCACCACCATGAAGTGCTGCAGGGTCCCGATGGGGCACGAGAAGAACGCCGAAGGGCACGCGTAGCAGTTCAGCACCGGCACGCAGAACCCTTTGGCAGCGCCCTGGTACACCGCTTTGGCCCAGTATCCCGGCAGGTACCCGTTGACGCCCAGGGACGTGCCGAGCTGAAAGTATCGTCGCGTGCGGATCCTGATCACCCGACCTCCTGGGGGGTCACCCGACCCCGATGCAGCTCAGTCAAAGGAGCTGTCCGTTGAACAGCACCTCTCCCCACTCGTGACGGGCCAACCCCAGGTACAGGGTGGCCCCCGTGAGCACCAACCCGGCGAACCACGCGGTCCGGCCCCACCGAGTCCTCCACAACCCCGACCCCACGGTCGCCGTCAGCAGGATGGCGAGGGCCAGGGGAACAAAGGTCCGATCCCACACCAGGTCGCGCAGCTCCAAGGCCCACTCGGGCATCGCCTACCCCTCGCCCCGGGCCTTCCAGGCCAGCTCCACCGCCCGCCGGAACGCCCCGGCCGCCTCCTCCCACCGGCCCAGTGCCGCGGCCACCTCCCCCTTCTCGGCCAGCACCCTCGGGTTTCGGGGGTCCAGCTCCAGAGCCGCGTCCACCGCCTGGGCCGCCTCCTCGGGCCGGCCCAGCGATCGCAACGCCCGGGCCTTGACCACGAGCGCCGGGGTGTACGCCGGCTCGATCCGGAGTGCCTCCTCGGCCGCGGCCAGGGCCTCGTCGTGCTTCCCCCGGGCCTCCAGCACCTCGGCCAGTAGGCCCACGGTCTGGACGTGCCGGGGCTGGATCTCCCGGGCCTCGCGCAGCACGGCCTCGGCCTTCTCCAGATACCGAGGCCGCTTCCCTGCCCGCTCCAGGTAGAGCCGGGCCAGCAGCACCCGAGGGTCCGCCCACTTCGGGTCGATCTTGGCCGCCCGCTCCAGGTCCCGGACGGCCTTGCGCGCCATGCCCCGGCGGATCAGCACCTGCGCCTTCTGGTAGTGCAGGGTGGCCTTCTTAGGCGGCACGTAGTCGCGCTTCTTCACCGCGAACCGCGGCGCCGCCTCCTCGTGGATCCCCAGCAGGGCGTCCACCGCGTCGCGCAGGTCCCGTTTGGCCGCGGTGGAGTAGCTGGCCAGCGCGTAGCGCACCGTGCCCGTCTCGTCCAACAGGGCCAGCGAGGGGGTCGCCACCACGCCGTAGGCGTAGTAGGTGGCCAGCCCCTCGTCCACCACCACCGGGAACGGTAGATCCTTGGCCGCAGCCTCCACCGCGGCCCGGGCCTCGCCTTCCAGCTGCTCGTGGTCCACGTTGACCGCGATGATCTCGAACCCCTGGTCCTTCCGCTCCCGGTACAGCTCGACCAGGTCCGCGAGCAAGGGCTTGCTTCGAGCGCTCCAGGTCGCCCAGAACACCACGGCCAGGGCCTTGGGCCCCACCCGGTCCGACAGGCGCACCTCCTGGCCGTCCAGGGTCTTCAGCGCGAAGTCCGGGGCCTTCTGGCCCACCTCCACGTACTTGAACGCAGCCGCTGCCGGCGCCACGGCCAGCAGCACCACCAGGCCCAGCACCGCCCCGAGTCGCTTCCCACCCATCCGCTCGCGCTCCTCGTAACTTCCGCTGGGACGCTGGGAGGCTAGGAGGCTTGAAAGCCTCCGTGATCTCCCAACGTTCCAAGCACGGCCACGCCTCTTTGGCGTCACCTCACGGTTTTGAGGGGGCATGGGGATCAGGGGCCAGAACTCAGATGAACCCCTTGCCCCGCCCTCCGAGGTCACACGCCTATTTTGTCGCCGGGTTCATAACGCCCGGCCCGCGGACCCTACCGCAGCAGCCTCTCCAAGGCCTTCCGGTAGGCCCCCACTGCCTTCTCGTACTGCCCGGCCCCCTCGTAGATCCGGCCCAACTCGTAGTAAATCCGCTCCGGCTTGGGCGTGAGCCGGGCGGCATCCTCCAGCAGGGCCGCCGCCTCGTCGGTCTGGCCCCGGATCCCCAGGACCCGGGCCAACCCCACCTTGGCCGCGGTGCTCCGGGGGTTCTGCTCCAGGGCCTTGCGCAGGTGGGGCTCGGCCTCGTCCGCGTTGTCGGGCGAGGCGTCCAGCAGCCACAGCCCCAGGAGCTCGTGCGCCTCGCCGAACGTGTCGTCGGCTTGCACCGCCTCGCGCGCGGCGGCCAGGGCCTTCTCGGTCATCTTGCGCTTGGCCAGGAGCTTCGCCTTCTGCAGGTGACGCTCGGCGAGCTTGCGGGCCTCGGGCTTGGCGGTCTCCTCTGGAGTCGGCTCCTCCTCCACCTCCTCGCCCAGGGCCTGGGCCACCAGGCGCCGGACCTCGTCGGCGAACCCCGCCGTATAGCCCCCCACCTCCTCCACGAACACACCGTCGGGGTCGATCACCCCGGTGCTGGGCGCCACCAGCACGCCGTAGGCGCCGTACACCTCCTGGCCCGTGTCCAGAGCCACCGGGTACGAGACGCCCAGGCCCTCGGCCCAGGCCTTGGCGTCCCCATCGCCCGGGTTCACCACCACCCCCACCACGGCCACCCGGTCGCCGAACCGGGCCGCCACCTCCATCAGGGCCTTGGCCGCCTTGGTGCTACGCCCCTGGCCTTGCCGGAGGAACGACAGAACCACCGCCTTTCCGCGGTGAGCCGACAGGGTCACCTCGCCCCCGTCCACGGTCTTCAGGGCGAACTCCGGAGCCGGTTGCCCCGGCTGCACCTTGCGGAACGCCTCGGCCGACCGGGGAAGCCCGCCCAGCCCCACCGCAACCGCCAACGCCACGCCGACGGCCAGCCCCTTGTGCCCGCGCGTACCCATGAGTCCTCCTCCTGTGCCCCCGGGGAACCGCCCCGAATCACCGGCGAACGCAGACGCCGCTCCGTCCGCCCCGAAAGAGACCGGAGAGCCCGGTCTCCCGAACCGACGAACCCGGGGGGCGGCTGGGCCGTCCCCCGGGTGAGCGCTGGGCCCCTCAGTACACCACCGGGTTCTCCCGGTCGTACTCCTTGGGCTTGTGGCAGCCCACGACGCACCGGCCTCCGGTGGGGGTCTTGGTGTAGTTGATCGGCAGCTTCCACATCTTGCCGAACGGGACCTCCTTGCGGATGTGCTTCTCCTGGTTGCCGGCGTGGACCTCGTGGCAGGCCTTGCAGCTGCGGCCCTTGGGATCCTTGTTCACGTGCAGGAAGTGCAGGTTCCGGTCGCCGTTGCGGAAGTCCGTGAGCTTGGTGGTGAACTCGTTCAGGGCGATGTCCTTGTTGTGACAGTCGAAGCACAGGGCGTAGTTCTCGGTCTTGTACGGCATGTAGAACTGGGCCGGGAACGGCTTCTTCAGGATCTTTGCGTAGTTGGTCCCGTGGGGGTCGTGGCAGGCGTAACAGTCGTTCTGCTTGACCGGCCCGTGGAGGTACTTGGAGTTCTTGATCTTCTCACCCATCGCGACGTGGCAGGTGAAGCACAGGTCCTTGGTGGCTGTCTTGAGCTGGCGCGGGTAGTTGGACGAGTGGGGGGTATGGCACGCCGTGCACGACTCCTTTTTCAGCGCCGTGTGCTGGACCACCGCCTCCTCGATCTGCTTCTTCTTCTCCTTGTGGCAACGGTAGCACAGCTCCTTGCCCTCGCCGTAGAGCATGTACTTGGCGTCGGTGGCGTGGGGGTTGTGGCAGTTCGTGCAGTCCTCCTCCACCGGCTTGTGCACGTACTTGCGGGTGAACTCCTCCTTGCGGTCGATGTGGCACAGCAGGCACAGCTCCGCGCCCTTCTCCTCGGTCAGGTTGGGGTACGGGGAGGAGTGGGGGTTGTGGCAGATGTTACAGTCCCCGGCCGCCACGGGCCCGTGGACGAAGGCCTTGTTCGTCTTGTTGTTCTCGTGGCAGCTGAAGCACAGCTCGCTGGTGGTGGGTTTCTTGAGCTGCAGCTCGGCATCGGACTGGTGGGGATCGTGGCAGGCCACGCAGTCCCCCGTGGCCACCGGCTTGTGGACCGTGCGGTTGGCGTCCTTACGGTCGTGGCAGGCGTAGCACAGATCCTTTCCGCCGCCGAAGGCCAGCTTGAAGTCCTGGCCCGACTTGGTGGGGTGGTCGGGGTTGCCGTCTTCGTGGCACACCACGCACTGCCCGGCGCCCACCGGGCCGTGCACGTAGGTGGCCTTGCCCATGTTGGAGTGACACTGGTCGGTGACGCACCCCTCCTGGGCGAGCCCCGGCCCGGCCAACAAGAGCACCAAAGCGGCTGCCGCTGCGGTCACAAGCCCTAGTCTCATCGGTCCATCCCCTCTCCCATTGGAAAAGAAATCCTGGCGACCCCGGACGTTCCCCCTTTTCGTCATGGTCTCTCCTCCCGCGCCGTTACCCCGCGTAACTATGAAGGCCCGACAACACGAAATTCACCCCCCAGTACGTGAAGATCACGCACCCGAAACCGACCACCGAGAGCCACGCCAGCCGCACGCCCCGCCACCCCGCCGTGAACCGGGCGTGCAGGTACGCCGCGTACACGAACCAGGTGATCAGGGACCAGGTCTCCTTGGGGTCCCAGCTCCAGTAGGTGCCCCAAGCGTAGTTGGCCCACGCGGCGCCGGTGAGAATCCCCAGGGTCAGCAACGGAAACCCCACGGCCACCGACTTGTAGGCCAGGTCGTCCAACACCTTGGCCGGGGGCAGGATGCCCGGCGCGTCCTTGCCGAGCCGGGTCTCGGTACGGTGGCGGAACAGGTACATGATGGACACGGCGAACCCCACCGCGAACGCGGCGTACCCGAAGAAGCAAGTGACCACGTGGGCGGTGAGCCAGTTGGACTGGAGAGCCGGCACCAGGGGTTGGATCTCGGCCGAGATGGCGGGGTTCAGGGAGACCACCGCGATGCCCAGAAAGCCCAGGGGGGCCACGAACGCGCCGATCGCACGGTACCCGTAGACGCGCTCGAACACCAGGTAGATCAGCATGATCGACCAGGAGAAGAACACCATGGACTCGTACATGTTGGACAGCGGGATATACCCGTATCCGGCCTGATGGGACTCGATCCACCGAACCGCGATCGCGGCCGTGTTCACGAGCCATCCCGTCAGGGCGAGCCCGGTTCCGATCCAGCCGGTCACCTTGGACCGGTGGACCAGGTACACCACGTACCCGAACGTGGCCAACAGATAGAGGATCATCGCGATCCCGAACAGTTTGTCGTTGATCATCGTTCCTCCACCGGTTGGGCCCGGGGGGGTCGCGCCGAACAGACCCCGGGCCGCGTTATAGCAACTTGGGGTCTACTTTTCAAAAACTTCTTGCGCCTCGGTGCACAAGTCCGCGAACCAACGCTCGAACGCGATCCGGTTGCGGCTGGCGTTGCCGCCCAGGAACACCTCGACCCCGCCCTTGTCGGCCGGCCGGATCCGGGCCCA
>JAADGT010000306.1:7724-10258 GCA_013152215.1 Deltaproteobacteria bacterium | reverse complement strand
GGGCCAAGGCCCCGGCCAGGTCGTCCCACGCCACGTCGCCCGCCCCGCCGGCGGCGATATCGTCGCGCATCTCGGCAAGCCGGTCGCAGGCCCGCAGGGCCAGCTCCCGCTCCTCGGGCTCGGGGGCCGTCCCCCGGGCCCGCCAGGCGTCCAGCAGGTCCTCCAGCCGGTGGGCCAGCTCGGCCATGGCCGCGAACCCCATGGACCCGGCCATGCCCTTGAGGCTGTGGATCTCCCGGAACACCGCCTCCAGGTCCTGGGGCCCGGGGGCGTCCCGGCCCAGCACCTCCTCGGCTGCCTCCAGATGGCGCAGGCTCTCCTCCAGGAACAGCTTCCGGTACCGCTCCATGCCGGCGTTCACGACCCCCTCCCGGCCTTCGCCACCGCCTCCCGCAGCTTCTCCGCGGAGACGGGCTTGAGCACGTAGTCCCGGGCCCCCAGCCGGATCGCCTCGAGGATCGAGGTCTCGTCGCTGACCGACGAGCACACCACCACCCGCGCCTCGGGGTGACGCCGCCTCAGCTCCCGAAGCACCTCGATGCCCCCCATGCGGGGCATCACCAGGTCCAGGGTGACCACGTCGGGCCGAACAGCCTCGTACAGCTCCAGGGCCTCCTGTCCGTCCCGGGCCTCGGCTACCACCTCGTGGCCTGCCCCCTCCAGGACGTCCCGCAGGGTCCGGCGCATGAAAGCCGCGTCGTCCACCACCAGCACGCGGCTCACCGGATCCGCTCCGCCAGCGCCCCCAGCATCGCATCCAGGTCGAGCACGTGGACCCGGGAGCCTTCCACCTCCAGGGTCTGGTCCAGGAACGGGCCGTCCCACCGACCCAGCACCTGCGACACCCGCACCCGGGTCAGCGGGGTCAGCAGCCCGTGGGCCCGTTCGGCCAGCAACCCCACCAGGCCGTCCTCCCAGTCCACCACCGCCACCACCGAGCGCAGCGGATCGAGTCGGGGCTTCAGGCCCAGGAGAGAGGCCAGGTGCGCCACCGGCAACAGCTCGCCGTGGTGGTTCAGCGCGCCCAGCAGGGGTTTGGGTCGGCCGGGGATCGGCACCGGCTCCTGGTACCCCACCACCGTCTGGACCCGGTCGGCGAGGATTCCGAACCGTTCCCCATCCACCTCCACCACCAGCACCGGAGCCGCGCTCATGCCTCGGCCTCGTCGGGCAGGTGGAACCGGGAGACCCGCCGGTTCAGGTCCTCGGCCATCTCGCTCAGCCGCATGGCGGCGTGGGCCATGTCCTCCATGGCCGCCGTCTGGTGCTCGAGGGTGGTGGACACCTCGTGGGTGGCCGCGGCGTTCGCCTCGGCCACCGCCGACACCCGGTCGGCGAACTTGGCGATCTCGCGGCCGCCCTCCACCTGCTCCTGGATCACGGCCAGCACGTCACCCATGCGCCGGGCGTTGTCCCCCACGAACCCGGTGATCTCCCCCAGCGCCTGGGCGGCCGCCTCCAGCCCTTCCCGCCCCTCGGCCACCTTGCCCCGGGACGCCTCCAGGAGCCCCCGTACACCCTGGCCCGCCTGATCCAGGCGCCGCAGCAGGGCCGTGATCTGGTCCGCGCTCTTCTCGGCCGAGTCGGCCAGCTTGCGGATCTCGCTGGCGACCACCGCGAACCCCTTGCCCTCCTCTCCGGCCTTGGAGGCCTCGATGGCCGCGTTCAGGGCCAGCAGGGTGGTCTGCCGACTCAGGTTGGTGATCACGTCCGCGAACCGCTGCACCTGCCGGATCTGCTCCGAGAACGCCACCGCCGCCTCGGCGGAGCGCTCCAGGTCGCTCAAAACCGACTCGAGCCGGGCGAACCCCTCCCGGGCGGTGCGGGTGCCGGCCTGGGCCTGCTCCTCGGCCGAGGTGGCCGCCTCGGCCGCCAGGCGGCAGGTGCCCTCGATGCGCTGGAGCCCGGCCTCCAGCTCGTGGATCCGGTGAACCACCCGTTCCACCTCGCCCTTCTGCTCGGCCACGCCCCGGGCCACCTCCTCGGTGGTCACCGCGATCTCCTCGGTGGAGGCGTTCACCTCCTCGGCCGTGGCCGAGAGGTTCTGGGCGGCCGAGGCCACCTCGGTGGAGGTGCGCAGGATGTGGGCCACCATCTGGCGCAGGTTCGTGAGCATGGCGTTCACGGCCCCGGCCAGGTCGTCCAGCTCGTCGGGGAACCACCGTTGGCCCAGGTTCACGGCGTGTCGCAGATCGCCCTCCGCGATCCGGACCGTGGCGCTTCGCAGCTCCCCCACGTGCCGGGTGAGCCCCTTGGTGAGGGCGCTGCCCATGGCCAGGCCCACGGCGATGGCGGCCAGGGGAGGGATCAGGCTCTGGGCCCAGGGCGGCAGATCCAGGAACCGAACCAGGTAGGGCACCAGCACCACCGCCGCGATGACCAGGATGAACCCCAGGATGAACTTGTACCCCATCTCGATGCGCATGGATCACCTTTTTGCTGGGCCGCGAGGCAGCGAGGCGGCCGGACGGCGAAAACCGGATCCCGGTCCCACGTGCCGGACGGCGAGCCGGCACCCCACCGCCCGGCCGCCC
>JAADGT010000306.1:0-7701 GCA_013152215.1 Deltaproteobacteria bacterium | reverse complement strand
CCTCCACAAACACCCGAAAACCGTTGCGGTTTCGGCCCTTTGACTTCCATGTAACTTCGGTCGTTGGTCGTCAGTCGTTGGTCGTCGGTCGAAAGCCCGGCTCGATTTCGGAGTCGGGGGGCAAGGGGCCTGCCGGAGAGCCGGGCGCGGCCCCTTGGCTCGCCGCGCAGCGCCTCTGACGCTCGGACCGTGAATTCGTTCGTGCCCACCGAACGGTCATGAAACCACCTTCGGTGCCTCGTGCCTGCGCGGTGAATCTCAACGCTCGGCTTCGCGCCCGGCCGGAGGCAGGTCCCTTGCCCCGCCGCCGGCAGTGGGCCCGGACCAACGAACGTTGCCCTTTCCGTTACACGGCCCCGCAGAGGCCTGATGGAGCTTCCATGTAGCTTCGGTCGTTGGTCGTCAGTCGTTGGTCGTCGGTCTGGGGCCTTCGGCCCGCTGGGCGGCGGGGCTGCTAGGCCGCTGGGCGGCCGGGCGGCTCCTGAGCCCCGACGCCAAGGCTTCGGGGGGCGTGGGGTCTGCTGGAGAGCCGCGTGCGGCCGTACCATCTGACCTCTGGCCCCTGACACCTGAATCGCAGGCCCCCACCCCGTACCCTGGCAATACGTTTGGAGATCTTAGTATAGTGCCGCCGCCGGAGCCGAATCGGCTCGCCGTCCGCTCCCCGCGCTGGACGGGGTGCGCTCCCCTCCCCGAGCGGTGGGCAAGGGACCTGCCGGGGAGCCGGCCGCGGCCGTATCAGGGGCCAGAACTCAAACGCGAGCCGACTTTTCGCCGGGCTTATGAGTAATGATGCCGTGACCCGATCCCCGAACCCCCGATCCGTGGCCGTGGCGGTCCTCGAGCAGGTGTCCCGCCGGCAGGCCTACGCCGACGCCGCCCTCGACGCCCACCTGCGCCGCCACGCTTCCATGCCCCCCCGGGACCGGGCCCTGGCGGCCCATCTGGTCTACGGGGTGCTCCGGTGGCAGAACCGGCTCGACGCCCACCTGGCCCGGGCCAGCAGCCGGCCCCTGGGGAAGATCCATCCCACCGTGCTCACGATCCTGCGCCTGGCCGTCTACCAGATCCTGTTCCTCGACCGGGTGCCCGACCGGGCCGCGGTGCACGAGGCCGTGGAGGAGACCCGGCGCCGGCGCCTGGGACATGCGGCGGGGTTCGTGAACGCCGTGCTCCGGAACCTGGCCCGCCAGGGCCCGGACCTGCCCCTGCCCGACGCGCCCGCGGAGCGCCTGGCCTTACGTTTCGGTTGCCCAGCCTGGATCGTTGAGCGCTGGCTGGACGAATGGGGAGAGGCCGGGGCCGAGCGGTTGTGCCGGGCCGCCTCCCGGGTGCCGGAGACCTGGCTCCGGGTCCGGGGCGACCGGGCCGAGGCCCTGGCGAGGCTCCGAGCCGAAGGCGTCGAGGCCGGGCCGGGCCGGTACGCACCCCAGGCCGTGTGGGTCCGGTTCCAAGGGCAGCCACGGGACCTCCCCCTGGTCCGCGAGGGCCGGGCCGTGGTGCAGGACCAGGCCTCCCAGCTCGTGGTCGACATGCTGGCCCCCCGGCCGGAGTGGCGCGTGCTCGACGCCTGCGCCGCGCCCGGTCTGAAGACCCTGCAGATCGCCGAACGGGTGGGGCAGGGCGGCTCGGTGCTGGCCCTGGACCTCCACCCCCATCGGGTCCGTGGGGTGAGGGAGCTGGTCCGCAGGCTCGGCCTCCCCAACGTGGGGGTGGTCGCGGCCGACGCGACGAGCCCCCCCGCGGCCCGGGAGTTCGACGGCGTGCTGGTGGACGCCCCCTGCTCGGGCCTGGGGGTGCTCTCGCGCACCCCCGAGGCCAAGTGGCGGCGCACGGCCGGGGAGATCGAGGGCCTGCCCGGCCTCCAGGGCCGGATCCTGCGGGGCGTTGCGGATCTCGTGCGGCCGGGGGGGATCCTGGTGTACGCCACCTGCACCACGCTTCGGGCCGAGAACGAAGAGGTGGTCGCGGCGTTCTTGGCCGATCGGCCCGACTTCCAGGTCGAGCCGCCGCCGGACGGAGACGCCCCCTGGGCCCGGTTCGTGACGGCCGGGGGGTTCCTGCGCACCTTCCCGGAGGGGGTGGGGGAAGCCGGCCCCCAGGCCCTGGACGGCTTCTTCGCGGCCCGCCTCCGGCGCACGGGGGGGGAGCACCGGTGAAGCGGGTCCTGGTCGCGGTCCTCTATGGGGCGATGTTCCTGGCCTCCGCCGGGCTCGGCGCCTACCTGGCCGTGGCCTGGCTCGTGGAGAAGACCCCAGAGGTGGAGGTGCCCGACCTGCGGGGCCTCGCCCTGGGCGAGGCCTTGGACCGGCTCCAGGGAACCGGCCTCGACCTGGAGGTGCGCGACTTCGACTACTCCGACACGGTGCCGGAGAACCACGTGATCCTCCAGCGCCCCCGGCCCGGCGCCCGAGTCAAGGCGGGCCGGGGCGTGGGGGTGATCCTGTCCCGGGGCCCCGAGCGCCACCCCGTGCCCGATCTGCGGGGCCTGGCCCTGGAGGACGCCCGTATCCGGCTGGAGGAGCTGGGGCTCAAGGCTGCGGTGGAGGTCCGGATCCGGCGGGGCCCAGAGGGCACGGTGGTGGCCCAGGGGATCGAGCCCGGCCGCACCCTGCCCCGAGGGGCCCAGGTGCCCCTGGTCGTGAGCCGAGGCCCCCGCCCCGTTCGGTGGCGCATGCCCCGCCTGGCCGGGCTGGCCCTGGCCGAGGCCTTGGACCGTATCGACCGCATGGGGCTGCGGGTGGGCCGGATCGAGGAGGTGGAGCTGCTCGACCCCACCCAGGCGGGGCGGATCGTGGCCCAGGACCCCTTGCCGGGGTTTCCGGCCGAGGCCGGGGCCGCCGTGGCCCTCACCGTGGCAGGCACGGCCCCTGCCGTGGGATTCAGCCGGGCCCTGTACCTGTTCCACGCCGTGCCCCCCGGCTTTGGAAAGGCTCGGGTCCAGCTGATCTGGCGATCGGGGGGCCGGACCTGGACCGTCTGGGACGACTGGGTGCCCAGGGGCCGGGTGGTCCGGGTGGCCGTGCCGGCCGGCCTGGCCGACCGGGCCGAGCTCCGGGTGGACGGCCGGGTGGTGCAGACCGCCGCGGCCGCCGACCTGGGGCCTTGACGGCCGACGCCCCGGAACTGCAACCTGACGACCGCCCCTTTCCTTCCGGAGACCTCCCCATGCCGATCATCGCTCCCAGCATCCTCTCCGCCGACTTCGGTCGGCTGGCCGACGAGGTCCGGGCCGTGGACCGGGCCGGGGCCGACTGGATCCACGTGGACGTGATGGACGGCCGGTTCGTGCCGAACCTGACCATCGGCCCGCCGGTGGTCCGGGCGGTTCGGGCGGCCACCGACAAGCCCCTGGACGTGCACCTGATGATCGTGGAGCCGGAGCGGTACGTGCCCGCGTTCGCCGAGGCCGGGGCCGACGTGCTCACGGTCCACGCCGAGGCGTGCCCCCACCTGCACCGGAACCTCCAGCAGATCCGGGATCTGGGCCGGAAGGCCGGGGTGAGCCTGAACCCCTCGACCCCCGTGTGCGCGGTGGAGCACGTGCTCGACCTGGTGGACCTGGTGCTGGTGATGAGCGTGAACCCGGGGTTCGGGGGGCAGTCGTTCCTGGACCTGGCCGTGCCCAAGATCGAGCGGCTGCGCCGCATGGCCGACGAGCGGGGCCTTTCGCTCCACATCGAGGTGGACGGCGGCATCACCCACCGGACGATCGGGCCGTGCGCCCGGGCCGGGGCCGACGCGTTCGTGGCCGGGTCGTACGTGTTCGGGGCCGACGACTACGCCGAGGCGATCGAGCGCCTGCGCCGGGGCGCCTCTTGACTCCCCGGGCCGGTTTGCTAAGGTAGGGCGTTCTTTTTGCCCGGGCTTCCGGGCGGTTGTCGGGGCTTTCCCCAGGCCTTCGGAGGACGCGCTGATGGACTACAAAGAGACCCTGAACCTCCCCAAGACCGCCTTTCCCATGCGGGCCAACCTGGCCAAGCGGGAGCCGGAGATCCTCGCCCGGTGGGAGGAGCAGGGGCTGTACCGCCGCATACTCGACAACTCGTCCGGCCGGCCCCTGTTCGTGCTCCACGACGGGCCCCCGTACGCCAACGGCCACATCCACATGGGCCATGCGGTCAACAAGATCCTCAAGGACATCGTGGTCAAGAGCCGGTCCATGTTCGGGTTCCACAGCCCGTACGTGCCCGGGTGGGACTGCCACGGGCTGCCCATCGAGCACCAGGTGGACAAGGAGCTCGGGCCGGAGAAGGAGGCCCTCTCCAAGGCCGACGTGCGGCGGCGGTGCCGGGCCTACGCCGAACGGTTCGTGGGGATCCAGCGCCAGGAGTTCCAGCGGCTCGGCGTGTTCGGGTTGTGGGACGAGCCCTACCTCACCATGAACTACGGGTACGAGGCCCAGATCGCCCGGGAGTTCGGCCGGTTCGTGGAGGCCGGGGCCGTGTACGTGGGGCAGAAGCCGGTGTACTGGTGCGCCTCGTGCCGCACCGCCCTGGCCGAGGCCGAGGTGGAGTACGCCGAGAAGAAGAGCCCCAGCATCTACGTGAAGTTCCCGTTCGGGGGCGACCCGGCCGAGATCGACCCGGCCCTGGCGGGCAAACGGGTCTCGGTGGTGATCTGGACCACCACCCCCTGGACCATCCCGGCCAACCTGGCCGTGGCCCTGAACCCCGAGTTCGAGTACGCGGCCTACGAGGCGCCCGCGGGCTCGGGCGAGGTGTGGATCCTGGCACGGCGGCTGGCCCCGGTGGTGCTGGAGGCGGCCGGGGTCGAGGGCGGCCGGGAGCTGGTGCGGGTGGACCCCGTGGCCCTGGAGGGCAAGGCGTTCCGCCACCCCCTGTACGACCGGGACAGCGTGGTGGTGCTGGGCGACCACGTCACCCTGGAGGCCGGGACCGGCTGCGTGCACACCGCACCGGGCCACGGCCAGGAGGACTACGAGGTGGCCCTGCGCTACGGCCTGGAGCCCTACGCCCCGGTGGACGACCGGGGCCGGTTCACGGCCGACGTGGGGGACCGGTTCGCGGGCCGGCACGTGTTCCAGGCCAACGCCGAGGTCAACGCGGCCCTGCGCGAAGCCGGGGCGCTCCTCCGGGAGGAGGAGATCGAGCACTCCTACCCCCACTGCTGGCGGTGCAAGCAGCCGGTCATCTTCCGGGCCACCCGCCAGTGGTTCATCTCCATGGACAAGACCGGGCTGCGGCAGAAGGCCCTGTCCGAGATCGACCGGGTCCAGTGGGTGCCGCGGTGGGGGCGGGAGCGGATCTACAACATGGTGCGCGACCGGCCGGACTGGTGCATCTCGCGCCAGAGGGCCTGGGGCGTGCCGATCACGGCGGCCCGGTGCGCCGACTGCGGCGCCACCTACCTGGACCCCCGCCTGAGCTACCGGGCGGCCGAGGTGTTCGAGAGCGAGGGCGCGGACGCCTGGTTCGAGCGGCCCCTGGAGGACTTTCTGCCCGAAGGCGCGGCCTGCCCGTCGTGCGGATCGACCCGCCTCGAGAAGGAAGAGGACATCTTGGACGTGTGGTTCGACTCGGGGGTCTCGTTCGCGGCCGTGTGCGAGAAACGGCCCGAGCTCGACAGCCCGGCCGACCTGTACCTGGAGGGCTCGGACCAGCACCGGGGCTGGTTCCACTCGAGCCTCCTGGCCGCCGTGGGCACCCGGGGCCACGCCCCGTACCGGGCCGTGCTGACCCACGGGTTCGTGGTGGACGGGCAGGGCCGCAAGATGTCCAAGAGCCAGGGCAACGTGGTCAGCCCCGACGAGGTGATCCGGCGGTACGGGGCCGAGATCCTGCGGCTTTGGGTGGCGGCCGAGGACTACCGGGACGACATCCGGATCTCCGAGGAGATCCTGAAGCGCCTGGTCGAGGCCTACCGCCGCATCCGCAACACCTGCCGGTTCCTGCTGGGCAACCTGTCCGACTTCGACCCCCGGTCCGACGCGGTGGACCGCTCCGACCTGTGGGAGATCGACCGGTACTGCCTGGACCGGCTGAACCGGCTGGTCGAGCGGTGCCGCCGGGCCTACGAGGAGTACGAGTTCCACGTCATCTTCCACCGGATCCACAACTTCTGCGCGGTGGACCTGTCGGCGTTCTACCTGGACATCCTCAAGGACCGGCTCTACACCTACCCCGCCCGGAGCCGGGGCCGTCGGGCGGCCCAGACCGTGCTGTACGAGGTGCTCCACAAGCTGTGCCGGCTCATGGCGCCGGTTCTCGCGTTCACGGCCGACGAGGTGTGGCAGCACCTGCCGGCGGCGGGCGACAGCGTGCACCTGGAGCTGTTCCCCGAGGTGGACGCCAACGCCGTGGACGACGAGCTGGCCGACCGGTGGGACCGGCTTCGCAGGCTTCGGGCCCTGGTGACCCGGGCGGCCGAGGACGCCCGGGTGAGCAAGCTCATCGGCCACTCCCTGGACGCCAAGGTGGTGCTCCACGTGGACAACCGGTGGGAGGCGTTCCTCGGCCCCTACGCGTCGGAGCTGCCGTTCCTGTTCATCGTGAGCCAGGTGGACCTGGTGCCCGGCGAGGGCGGCGCGTTCACCGACCCGGACCTGCCCGGCGTGGGTGCGACCGTGGAGCGGGCCGAGGGTGAGAAGTGCCAGCGGTGCTGGAACTACTCCCCCACCGTGGGTCAGGACCCCGAGCACCCCGAGGCCTGCGCCCGGTGCGTGGAACACCTGGCCGAGGCAGCCGGGTGAGGACCAAGCTCCTCTTCTTCGCCGCACCGGCCGTCGCGGCCCTGGCCCTGGACCAGCTCACCAAGGCGTGGGTGCAGGCCTCGTTCCGGCTGTACGAGAGCCGCCCCGTGATCGAGGGGTGGTTCCACCTGACTTACGTGCGCAATCCCGGAGCCGCCTTCGGCCTGTTCGCGGATCACGGCGCAGGGTTCCGCACGCCGTTCTTCCTGATCGTGACCCTGGTGGCCCTGGCCGCCATCGGCGTGGCCGTGGCCCGCCTGGCTCCGGACCGACGCTGGACCCTGGGGGCACTGGGCCTGGTGGCCGGGGGCGCCCTCGGCAACCTGGTGGACCGGGTTCGGTGGGGCGAGGTGGTGGACTTTCTGGACGTGTTCTGGCGCTCGTACCACTGGCCCGCGTTCAACCTGGCCGACTCGGCCATCACCGTGGGCGTGGCCATGCTGCTCCTGGAGGAGTTCCGGGGCTCCCGAAAGCCTGAGAAATGAACCCAAGGCTTTCCAGCGTTCCAGCTTTCTAGTATCTCGTGGTTCTCCCAGGGGGTGGGGCTGGGGGCCCCTCCTTCGCTGAACGGCCTCGCAGGGGCCGCCTCGGCGCGGTCCGCATACGTTTTTGCGAAACGGAACACTAGCCTTCGAGTCTTCTAACGGACCCATGCATCCGATTCTGTTCCAGTTCGGCAGACTCACCGTCTACACCTACGGCCTGTTCGTGGCCCTGGGGTTCTTCGTGGCCATCTGGGTCGCGGGCCGCGAGGCCGGCCGGCTCGGCATGGAGCCCCGCAAGGTCCAGGACCTGGGCCTGGTGGTGCTGATCTCGGCCCTGGTGGGCGCGCGGCTGTTCTACGTGCTGGTCGAGTGGGAGTACTTCGTGGACCACCCCCTCCAGGTGTTCGAGATCTGGAAGGGGGGCCTGGTGTTCTACGGCGGGTTCGTGGCGGCGGCCCTGGCCAGCCTGGCCTACGTGCGCCACGCGGGCCTGCCGGTGTGGCC
>JAADGT010000015.1 GCA_013152215.1 Deltaproteobacteria bacterium | reverse complement strand
CGGCCTGGCCCCCCGACCGCCGGGCCGTGATCGCCGAGGTGAAGCGCCGCAGCCCGTCCAAGGGCGACCTGCGGCCCGACCTGGACCCGGCCGGCCTGGCCCGGGCCTATGCCGAGGCCGGCGCGTTCGCCGTGTCGGTGCTGACCGAGCCCGACTTCTTCGGGGGCAGCCTCGAGGACCTGCGTGCCGTGCGCGAGGCCGTCGACCTTCCGGTGCTTCGGAAGGACTTCGTGATCGATCCCTATCAGGTGTGGGAGGCCCGGGCCTGGGGCGCGGACCTGGTGCTCCTGATCGCGGCGGTGCTGGGCCCGCGCCTGGGCGAGTTCGTGGAGCTGTGCCGGCTGGTGGGGGTGGAGCCCCTGGTGGAGGTCCACGACGGCGACGAGCTGGACGCGGCCCTGGCCGCGGGGGCCCGGTTCGTGGGCATCAACAACCGGAACCTGGCCACCTTCGAGGTGAGCATCGAGGTGACCCGCCGGCTCCTGCCCCGGATCCCGGCCGACCGGGTGGTGGTGAGCGAGAGCGGGCTCGCCTCGGCCCGGGACCTGGACCTGCTGGAGGCCGAGGGCGCGAGGGCCTTTCTGATCGGCGAGGCCCTGGTCACGGCCGAGGATCCGGGCGCGGCCCTGCGCGCGCTCGTGGAGCGGGGGGGATGAGGACCCGGGTCAAGGTGTGCGGCCTCACCCGGCGGGACGACGCCCTGCTGGCGGCCGACCTGGGGGCCGACGCCCTGGGGTTCGTGTTCGCGCCGGGCACGAAGCGGCCGGTCGATCCCGAGGTGGTCGCCCGGGTGGTGGAGGAGCTGCCGCCGTTCGTGGCGGCCGTGGGGGTGTTCCGGAACCAGCCCGTGAACGAGGTGCGCCGACTGGTTCGCGGCTGCGGCCTCCACCTGGCCCAGCTCCACGGCGACGAGGATCCCGCCTACATCCGGGCCCTGGGCCTGCCGGTGCTCAAGGCGGTGGGTATCGTGGGCCCGGCCGACCTGGACCGGTTGGGCCGCTACCCGGGGCTCACGGCGTTCCTGCTCGACGCGCCGGGCGGCGGGACCGGCCGGACCATCGATTGGGGCCTGGCCCGGGAGGCCCGGCGCTACGGCCGGATCGTTCTGGCCGGAGGGCTCACCCCGGAAAACGTGGCCGAGGCGATCCGCACCGTGCGGCCCTGGGCGGTGGACGCGGCCTCGGGCACCGAGGCCCGGCCCGGCGTCAAGGACCCGGACCGGCTCCGGAGGTTCCTGGAGGCGGTCCGGGCGGCGGACGCCGGATGCCCTACCCCCCCAGCATCCCCTTCTTGAGCCGCGAGTCGGCCGGCACCTCCCCGAGCCAGATGCCCCACAGGGCCTCCATGAAGTCCTTGCCCTCGATCACGCCCTTCACCTGGCCGGCGATGGCCACCTCGGTGCCCTGGCCGGGCAGGTAGGTGAGGGTGACCACCTGGCCGTCCTCCACCTCGTCGGGAAACAGGGCCAGGAACCGGTCGATCCGGGCCCGAAGCGCGTCGAGCCGCTCCTGGGCCGCCTTGAAGAACCCCTCCTCGAACGCATCGCGCAGCTTGTCGCCGCCCACGTCGCGCAGGAAGTACATCGAGATTCGCTTGGGCTCATCGGCCCGGATGGCCGCGGCCCCGTCCGAGGTGGGGGTGGTGAGGTACAGGGCGCCCACGTACACCTTGAAGAAGAACTTCTTCCGGAGCCCAAGCCCCTGGAGCCGCAGGGTGTGGCCCTCCACGGTGACCGTGTCGGGCACCCGCACCCCGGCCAGCTCGGCCGCGAACGCTGAGGGGGCGAGGAGAGACAGGGCCAGGGCCAGGGCGAGGAACCGTCGCATGGGAAACCTCCTTTCGATGAGGGCACGCATCTTGTATCGTACACCCGAACAGCGCGGCTGGGCCGAATCCCTTGCCGGCCATTCGGTGAGTGTTCACCATATCGCGGTTTCTTTCAACCACGGAATCGAGGGAAAGGGAGGCTTGCCATGGCGGATCGAGAGAAGAAGGTGCTCGTGGAGGTCGCGGACGGCATCGCCACGCTGACGATCGACCGGCCCAAGGCCCTGAACGCCCTGAACGGGGCGGTGGTCGCCGACCTGGAGGCCGCCTTCGACGAGGCGGTGGCCCGGCCCGACGTGAAGGCCCTGGTGATCCAGGGGGCGGGCGACAAGGCGTTCGTGGCCGGCGCGGACATCAAGTTCTTCATCGACAACATCGAGGCCGATCGGGTGGCCGACATCGTGGCCTTCGCCCGGCGGGGCCAGAAGGTGCTCCGGAAGATCGAGAAGAGCCCCAAGCCCGTGATCGCCAAGGTGGACGGCCTGGCCCTGGGCGGCGGGCTCGAGCTGGCCCTGGCCTGCACCGCGATCGTGGTCACCGACAAGGCGGGCGTGGGCCTGCCCGAGACCGGCATCGGCATCTTCCCGGGCCTGGGCGGCACCCAGCGCACGGCCCGCGTGGTGGGCAAGGAGCTCGGGAAGTACCTGGTGTTCACCGGCCAGATCCTCGACGGAAAGACCGCCCACGAGATCGGCCTGGCCGGCTACCTGGCGGCCGACGACGTGGACGGCTTCATCCGCGACCTGGTGGCCCGGGGCGAGTTCCGCGACAAGTACGCGCCCAAGCCCACCCCGGCCGGGTGGGAGCCGGTGGTGGAGGCGTTCTCCGACGCCCACGTGCAGGAGGTGCTGGCCGGCACCGCGCCCAACGACGACCCGCGGGTGGCCGCCGCGGTGAAGGCCGTCGGCCGCAAGGCTCCGCTGGCCCTGAAGGTGGCGAACCGGATCATCGACGAGGGGCTCCAAAAGAGCCTGGACGACGCCCTGGAGCTGGAGCTCGCCAACCTGGGCGAGATCTTCTCCACCCAGGACGCCCTGGTGGGCCTGAAGAGCGTGGTGGAGCGGTACCGGCCCGAGTTCAAGGGGGAGTGAGGTCTTTCCAGCTTCCTAGCCTTCTAGCCTTCTAGCTTACTAGCCGAGAGAATCATGCCCGAGATCAAGCCGTTTCGCGCCCAGAAGCGCATGAAGGAACTGATGGCGGGGCACTTCCGCGGAGTGGACGCCGCCGCCAAGGACCCCGACCGGAAGGTGGCGTGGTGCACCAGCGTGGGCCCGGCCGAGCTGCTGCACAGCTTCGGCTTCGAGGTGTACTACCCCGAGAACCACGGAGCCATGCTGGGTGCCACCCGGTCGGCCGAGAAGTACATCCCCCTGGCCAACGCCCTGGGGTACAGCCCCGACATTTGCAGCTACCTCACCTCGGACATCGGCGCGTTCCTGGCCGGGGAGACCCCGCTGCAGCGGGCCTACGGCCTGGAGGGCGTGCCCCGGCCCGACGTGCTCGTGTACAACACCAACCAGTGCCGGGACGTGAAGGACTGGTTCTCGTTCTACGGCCGCAGGTTCGGGGTTCCGGTGATCGGGGTGAACTCGCCCACCGGCATCTCCGAGGTGACCCAGGCCCACGTGGACGCCATGGTGGCCCAGTTCAAGGCCCTGATCCCCACCCTCGAGGAGGTGTCGGGCCGCCGGTTCGACCCGGACCGGTTCCGGGAGGTCATGAGGCTCTCGGCCGAGACCTCGGACCTGTGGAAGGAGTGCCTGTGGCAGGCGAGCCACCGGCCCGCCCCGCTCACGTTCTTCGACGCCTGCATCCTGATGGGCCCGGCCGTGGTGCTGCGGGGAACGCCCGAGGCCGTGGCGTTCTACAAGGAGCTGCTGGCCGAGCTCAAGGAACGGGTGGACGGCGGCGTCGCCGCGGTGGAGGGCGAGCGGCACCGGGTGTACTGGGAGGGCATGCCGGTGTGGGGCAAGCTCCGGGACCTGGCCCTGTTCTTCCAGGAGCTCCGGACCGCGGTGGTGGTGAGCACCTACTGCAACTCGTGGGTGTTCGACGCCTTCGATCCGGCCGAGCCGTTCGAGAGCATGGCCCGGGCGTACCTGGAGCTGTTCATCGTGCGCTCCGACGACGCCAAGGAGCGGATCATGGCCCGGCTGATCGAGGAGTTCCAGGTGGACGGCGTGGTGTACCACGATGCCAAGACCTGCCCCCACAACTCCAACACCCGCTACGGCCTGCCCCAGCGCCTCAAGGAGAGGACCGGGGTGCCGTTCATCGTGATCTACGGCGACCTGAACGACCTCCGGTGCTTCTCGGAGGAGCAGGCCAAGACCAACATCGAGGCGTTCGTCGAACAGCTGGGGCCCGGCCGGGCCGCGGCCGGAGGGTAGGGCCGTGGCCGCCCACGTGCTGGGGCTCGACCTGGGCTCCTCGTGGTCCAAGGCGGTGCTGCTCGACCCGGACGGCCGGGTGGTCGGTCGGGCCCTGCGCCGCACCGGCATCCGGTTCGAGGACGCGGCCCGCGACCTGCGCGACGAGGTGCTGTCCGCGGCCGGCGTGGACCGGGTGGGGTGCACGGTGGCCACGGGCTACGGCCGGCGCAACGTTCCGTTCGCGGACGCCCGGCGCACCGAGATCTCGTGCCACGCCAAGGGGGCCTACCACTTCTTCCCCCGCGAGATGGACGTTGTGGACATCGGCGGCCAGGACAACAAGATCATCCACGTGCGCCGGGACGGCACGGTGGCCAACTTCCTGATGAACCGCAAGTGCGCGGCCGGCACCGGCGCGTTCGTGGAGGAGATCGCCCACCGGCTCGACATCCCCCTGGAGCGGATCGAGGCCCTGGCCGAGGGGGCCACCCGCGAGATCACCCTGTCGTCGTTCTGCACCGTGTTCTCGGCCACCGAGGTGATCAAGCTGATCCGCGAGGGCGAGGAGCCCGAGAACCTCTGCCGGGGCATCTTCAACTCGGTGATCGCCCGGGTGGTGGAGATGGGCCCGTTGGGTGAGTTCATCGTCATGAGCGGGGGCGTGGTGGCCGCGTTTCCCATCGTGGCCAAGATCATGGCCGAGCGCACCGGCGCGGCGGTGGAGGTGCCCCCCGATCCCCAGTTCCTGGGGGCGTTCGGCGCCGCGCTGGTGGCCCGGGAGGAGTTGGGCGCAGACCCATGAGCGAAGCGGTGGAGTTCGAGATCGGGCCGATTCGGCCCCCCAGCGAGGCGGGCAGCTACCTGCTGCGGCTGACCCGCAACTGCCCCTGGAACCGGTGCCGGTTCTGCCGCACCTACAAGCGCCACCGGTTCAGCCTGAGGCCGGTAGAGGAGATCGAGGCCCAGATCGACGAGATGGCCCGCATCCGCGACCGGCTGCGGGACGAGGGGGAGTCCGACGGGCCCCGCGCCCTGGTGGCCCGGGGCCTGGTGACCACCGAGGCCGAGTGGATGGTGGCCAACGCCCTGGCCAACGGGGGCCGCACCGCGTTCCTCCAGGACGCGGACTCCCTGGTCATGAAGCCCGAGAACCTGAAGCGGGTGCTCGTCCGGTTCCGGGAGCGGTTCCCCGAGGTGGAGCGGATCACCACCTACGCCCGGTCCCGTACCGTGGCCCGGCTGCCGGTGGAGGTGCTGCGGACCTACGGCGAGCTGGGCCTCACCCGGATCCACATCGGCATGGAGACCGGCCACGACCCCCTGCTGGAGCTGATCAAGAAGGGGGCCACGGCCGAGATCCACATCAAGGCGGGCCGCAAGGTCAAGGAGGCGGGCCTGGAGCTGAGCGAGTACATCATCCCAGGCCTGGGCGGCCGGGAGATGAGCGAGGGCCACGCCCTGGACTCGGCCCGGGTGCTCAACGCCATCGACCCGGACTTCATCCGGCTGCGCACCCTGACCCTGGGGCCCAAGGTGGACCTCTGGTCCGAGTTCCACGGGCCCGAGGCCCGGCTCACCCGCCAGACCGACGCCGAGATCGTGGCCGAGATCCGGCGGTTCATCGAGGCCCTCGACGACATCCACAGCCGGCTGGTGAGCGACCACATCATGAACCTCCTGGGCGACCTGGAGGGCCGGCTGCCGGACGAGAAGCAGGCGCTGCTCGACCGGTGCGACGCGTTCCTCGCCCTGGACCCGGGGGAGCAGCGGCTCTTCCAGGTGGCCCGGCGGGCCGGGCTGGTGAACGGGCTGTCGGACCTGGAGATCCCCGAGGTTCGGGCCCGGGCCGAGGCCCTGCTGGCCGAGGTGGTCCGCTCCTACGGCCCGGACCGCATCGAAGAGGCCTGCCGGGACATGATGCTGCGGTTTGTGTGATTGAGACTCGCTGGAAGGCTGGGATGCTAGGAGGCCAACCCCCCTTTGTCACAACGGCTGAGCCCGAAGGGACCAGCATTGTGGGGCGCCTCAGTTCTACGCCTTCACACGATGGCCTCCCGTCGGATCGTCCTCCAGACCCCGGCAAACACGTTCATCCGTGAGGCCGTTCTGCCTCCCTCTCCCCCCAACGGGGGGAGAGGGGGAGCCTCCTAGCATCCTAGCCTCCCAGCTTCCTAGCCGTTAAGCCTTCCAGCCACGAAGTGACCTTCATGCGCATCGACTTCTTCGAGGTGAAGGGCCCGCGTTGGGACCTGGCCCTGTGCGAGAGGGTGGAGCAGGCCTACGCCGCCGGGCTTCGGGTGTACGTGTGGGCCGAGTCCCAGGCCGACGCCCGGCACCTGGACGACCTGCTGTGGGAGTTCCGGGAGGACTCGTTCGTGCCCCACGGCCTGTGGCAGGGCGGGGACGGCATCGACGACCCGGTGGCCGTGGGCTGGATGCCGGGCAACCCCAACGGCGCCCGGTGCCTGGTGCTGGCCCGGGACGCCCGACCGGACGAGATCCAGGGGTTCGATCGGGTGGTGGACTTCGCGCCGGTGGACCTGCCCGACCGGGTCGGCCCGGCCCGGCAGCGGTTCAAGGCATTCCGCGCAGCCGGCCTGCCGGTCCGCTTTCACAAGGCCTGATCTGGGGCCTTCGGCCCCCCAAAGGCTAGAAAGCCAGAAGGCTAGGAGGCTGGGAGGCTAGGCAGCTAGGCGGCCGGACAGCGTCCCACCGTCCTAACGTCCTAACGTCCTCGTCCCACCGTCCCCACGTCCCACCCCCCTCTCCGTCTCCCGGTACGGTCCGGGATCGAGCCCCAGCCGCTCGGCCGCCTCCACCGCCATCCGGGCCACCGCCCGGGCCTCGTCTTGCCGGCCGGCCCGGGCCAGGACCAGGGCCAGGTTGTTCAGGGGTTCGGGCCGCTCGGGCGCCGTGGCGTGGGCTCGGCGCAACGCGGCCTCGGCCCCCGTGAGGTCCCCTTCGGCCCACAGGGCGTTGCCCCACCCGAACGACCCCCTCCAGTCGTCGGGCCACCGCGTGAGAAAGGCCCGGTACCCCCGGGCCGCCTCGGCGGTGCGGCCGGCCTCCTCCAGGTCGGCCAGGGCGTCCAGCATCTCGTCGGGCCCGGCCGCGGCCGGCAGCTCCCCGGGCGGGAGCACCACCAGGCCGAACCCCCCGGCCCGGAGCCAGGTGCGCACGAACGTGGCCGTCGCCACCTCCTCGGGAAGCTCGCCCCCCGCGTGCAGGATCACCCCGTCCGGGCCGTATCCCACCAGCACCGAGTAGTGGTACACCGGCGCCCACGACAGGCCCCGGTTCTCCAGCACCAGCACGGGGTGGCCGGCGGCCACCTCGGCGAACAGGCGCTCCGGTTCGGGGGGGACTCTCCAGGCCAGAAGGCCCCGGCCGCGGGCCTCGCGGGCCAGGTCGGAGGGGAACGTGCCCTTGCGGGCCGGGGTGTACACCAGGGGGCCGAGATCGGCCGGATCGGCCGGGCGGCCGGCCCAGGCCAGCACCATGGCCAGGGCGGCCGGGCCGCAGTGGTTGCGGGTCTGCCGGATCACCGGCACCCCCTCCACCCGGGCGGCCTCGGGCAGGCCGGCCCGGCGCAGGA
>JAADGT010000162.1 GCA_013152215.1 Deltaproteobacteria bacterium | reverse complement strand
CCGCACCAGGGCCACGGTCTCCTCGGCGCGGGGCCGGCGCTCGACCGGCACCGCCTCCCGGGCCAGCTGCTCGGCCTCTCGGGCGAACGCGTCCGCAGGCCCGAGACTCTCGGCCCATTCCTCCACCGGGTCCGAGTACACGCGGGCCCGGCCGGGCACCGCGTCGCGCCAGTCTCTGTGGACCCACACCTCGTCCCATCCGCCCTGCCCCCCGAGCTCCGAGGCCTCCGCGGCCGAGCCCGCCCGGGTCACCCGGAACCCGTGCGCCTCGAGCAAGGCCCCAACGGCCCGGGCCCTGCGGGGCGAGGGGTCGGCCACCAGGGCCTTGCGCTTCGCGTCCCGGCGGGGCTCCAGCAAAGGGGAGGCCTCCCCCCTGCCGGTCAGGGGGACCCCGCCCAGGGGCTCCGGCTCCACACCCCGGTACCGTCGGGCGATCTCCCGTTCCACCACGTGTTCCGGGGCCACCAGGGGCACCACCCTTCGAGCGCCCGAGGCGAACCGTAGCTCGTCCAGGGCCTCCAGGTCCTGGGGATCGGCCATGGCCACCTGGAGCAGACCGCGCTCGGCGTCCCAGGCCACGGGCACGGCCCGCCGCCGCCGGGCCAGCTCCTCGGAGATCCGAGCCGTGGCTCCGGGGTCGTCGGGGCACAGGGAAGGCAGGAACGGCGGAACCCGGTGCTGGATCGACAGCGCCTTGGCCAGGTCCTCCTCCTTGACGGCGCCCAACTCCAGCAGATGGCTGCCCAGCCGGCCGGGCTGGACCTGCTGCCGGTCCAGGGCCCGCTCCAGGGCCGAAGAGGTCACGAGGCCGGCGCGGAGCAGGATGTCTCCCAAACGGGGGCGGGGAGCGGGGCTCATGGCGCCGTGATCATCCGTTCGAACAGGGCCCGGTTCTGGGCATGGCGCAGGGCCTCCTCGGGCGTGATCGTCTTGGTGTTCACCAGCTCCAGGAGGTGCTGATCCAACAGCTGCATGCCTTGCTTGCGGCCCGTCTGGATCACCGAGGGGATCTGGAAGGTCTTGCCCTCGCGGATCAGGTGCCCCACGGCCGGAACGTTCACCAGGATCTCCAGGCCCGCAACCCGGCCCCGACCGTCGGCCCGGCGCAGGAGCACCTGGGCCACCACCCCCCGGAGGCTCTCGGCCAGCATGGCCCTCACCTGGTCCTGTTGGCCCGCCGGAAACGCGTCGATGATCCGGTCGACGGTCTTGGCCGCGCTCTGGGTGTGGAGGGTGCCCAGCACCAGCATGCCCGTCTCGGCCGCGGTGAGCGCCATGGCGATGGTCTCGGTGTCGCGCATCTCGCCCACCAGCAGAACGTCGGGATCCTCCCGCAGCGCCGCCCGGAGCCCGGCCGCGAACGACGAGGCGTGTCGGCCCACCTCCCGCTGGTGGATCAGACAGCGGCCGTCCTCGTGGAGGAACTCCAGCGGGTCCTCCAGGGTGATGATATGGTCGGCGCGCTCTTGGTTGCGACGGTGGATCATCGCGGCCAGGGTGGTGGACTTGCCGCTGCCGGTGGGGCCGGTAACCACCACGAGGCCACGCTGGGCCAGGGCGAGCTCGGCCACCACGGGAGGGTGCCCCAGCTGCTCCAGGTCGGGGGGCGATGCCGGGATCCATCGGAACGCGGCACCGTACCCCTTGCGGTGGGCGAACGCGTTCCCCCGAAAGCGCCCGATCCCCTCGGCCCCGTAGGCGAAGTCCAGGTCTCCGTCGGCCTCGAGCCGGGCGATCTCCGGGTCCGACAGGATCTCGTAGAGAAGGTCCTCCACCTCGGTCGGGTCCAAGGGCGGGTGCCGGGCCCTCTGCAGTCGGCCGTTCACCCGGAACACCGGGGGCGCCCCGGCGCTCAGATGGAGGTCGGACCCCCCGAGGTCAACCAGGTGTCGGAGAAGGGCGTCGATCCGCGGCATGGACCGGACGGTAGGGCAAAGCCGCGGAACGAGTCAAGGGGAGGGGGTTTTCTGGGCTTGGGGCGGAAGGATCTCTGCGCAGAAGCTCGGGTCCTGGGCGGAGGCGATCACCTTCTCCAGCACGTCGATCGGAAGCCGTCCCAGGTGGATGAACCGCACCCGGCCGGTCGGATCGACCAGGTAGAACGTGGGGGTGCCCACCACGCCGTAACGCGCGGCCACCTCGAAGAAGTCGTCGGTCTGCCTGTCGTACGCGTTGGGGAATGTGATACGGTTTGCCTCCACGTAGGGGAGGATCTTCCCGTCGTACTCGGGCCCGTCCAGGCAGATGCCCACGACCTGGACCCGGCCGGACAGGTTGCGGGCCATCTCGGCCACCAGGGGCATCTCCCGCTGGCACGGAAAGCAGAAATAGCTCCAAAACACGATCAGGACCGGCCGCCCCTTGCCCAGATAGTCGGCGAGCCGGAGGGGGGAGCCGTCGAAGGCGGTCAACCGGAACTCGGGCGCCATATCCCCCACCCGAACCGTGCCGTCCGTGGAGGAAGGCGCAGCAGCGGCCAGACCGGCGGACCCCAGGACGGCGATCCAGAAGAGGGCCAGGAACAGGCGGGCGCGTCGATTTCGTCTCGGTTTCCACGGGGTAGCGGTCATGGCCGTCCGTAACCTCCCGATCGTGCTGATCCACGGCTTGGGCGTGGATCACCGGATGTGGAACCTCCAGGTGCCGGTTTTGCAAGATGCGGGCCGGGTTTGGGCCCCGGACCTGCCCGGGTTCGGGGCTGAGCCCCCGTTGCCCGCGGCCCAGCGCCGGATCGATGCGTACGCCCGGTGGCTGTGGGGCCGGATCCGGCAGCGCTTCGGGTCGAGGCCCGTCGTGCTCCTGGGGTACTCCATGGGCGGCACCCTGGCCCTGACCGTCGCGCTCCAGCATCCAGACCGGGTGGCGGGCCTCGGCCTGTGCTGCACCTCGGCCCGATGGGCCCGGGGGCTGCGGCGTTGGGTCGGCCTGGCGTTCGCCGGCATCGGCCGCCGATTGGCCATGGAGGCGTTCCAGACCTCGGTGCTCCTGGCCTTCGGCCGGCACCACGGCCCGCGGTGGGGCCGGCCGGTGGTGGAGGATATGGTCCGGAAGGCCCATCGTCCCACCATGCGAGCGTTGTACATCGACCTGATTCGCGCGGATCTTGAGCCGGAGCTCCCGGGGCTTCGCATGCCGAGCCTGGTGGTGGCCGGCTCGCGGGACTGGCTGGCCCCGCCGGCCCACGCCCGAGCGATGGCGCGGGCCCTTCCCCGGGCCTCCCTGCGCGTCTTGGAAGGGGGCGACCACATCCTGTGCCTGGGCCGGGCCGACGAGTTCGGTGCGATCCTCCGGGGGTTCGTGGAGTCGCTGGCCTTCGGCCCGTGAGCCGAAGGACCAGTACCCAGAAACCAACAACCGCTTCTGAGTAGTTTTGGGCCTTCGGCCCGCTAGGCGGCTGGGCAGCTAGGCGGCCGGACGGCTCCCGAGCCGCCGCCAAAGCTCCGGCGGGCATGGGGTCTGCCGGAGCGCCGGGCGCGGCTCTTACGCTCGCCGCGCAGTGCCTCCGGCGTCCGGACCGCGAAATGGTACCCATTTCACGCAGCTGTGATGAAATCAACTCCCGTGTCTTGTGCCTGCGCGGCGAATCTCAACGCTCGGCTTCGCGCACGGCCGGAGGCAGGTCCCATGCCCGTCGCCGGCAACGGCCTGGGACCAAAGCAAGTTACCCTTCTCCGTCGTCCGGCCCCCCAGGGGCCTGCGGAGACTTCTCCCGAGGTGTTCCGATGCAGGTGAGCGAAGAGGTTCGACGTTTCCTTGCGGATCAAGCGTTTGCCGTGGTCGCGGTGAACCTGGACCTGGGCTCCGGCGAGGAGGTGGTGGTGCTCGTCAAGACCCGCCGCGACGTGGCCGAGGCCCTGCGGGCCGCCCGTGCCCCGGTGGAGACCGGGTGGGTCGTGGAGAGCACGGCCCACGGCCCCGTCGTGTGTTGGCTGGTGCGGTGCGAGGCCTCGGACGCCGGGGAGCTGGTGGGCGAGGTGTATCTGGACCCGGCGGACCCGTCAGACCTCGCCTTGCTGGAGTCCCTGGCCCGGCAGGACCGCGTGCGGGTGGGGTTCCTGGACGAGGACCTCGAACCCGCCTGGGTCGCCGAGCTCGCATGGGGCGAGGTGCGGCGGCTGGAGGCGGAGCAGGTGCGGGACCGGGCCGAGGAGCTCCTGGAACGGGCCGAGGCCTACGATTTCGAAGGCGCCAAGGAGGCGTTCCAGGAGCGCTACAGCCTCGACGCGTTGGTGACGCGGGTGTTCCCAGCCGCGAGCACCGTCTCGATCACCCGCGACAGCTCGGCCAGCCGGTAGGGCTTGGCCACGGAGGCGGCGAACCCGTAGCGCCGGGGTTCGGCCAGGACGGGGTCCGAGGCGTATCCGCTGGAGGCGACGGCCCTCACCCCCGGATCGATCCGCCGCAGTTCGTTCAGGGCCTCGAGCCCGCCCATGCCGGCCGGCACGGTAAGGTCGAGGATCACCAGGTCGAAAGGGGCCCCATCCCCCTGGGCGGCCCGGTAGCGTTCCACCGCCTCCCGGCCGTCCGCCGCCACCTCGGGCTCGTACCCCATGTCCTTCAACACCTCCACCACCACGTCGCGGATGATCTCCTCGTCGTCCATGACCAGGATCCGACGGCGTCCCTGGGAGGCGGCGGCACCGTGCGCCTCCGGAAGGGCGTGAGGGGGGCGGGAGGGCTCCCCCACCGCCGCGGCCGGCAACAGGATCCGAACCCGGGTGCCTTCCCCCAGACGCGACTCCACCGACACGGCCCCTCCGTGGCGCCGGACGATGGAATGGGCCGTGGCGAGGCCCAACCCACTGCCGGCCTGTTTGGTCGTGAAGTAGGGGTCGAAGATCTTGGGGAGGTGTTCGTCCGGGATGCCGATGCCGGTGTCGGCGACCTCGATCTCCAGGTAGCGGCCCGGCTCCAGGCCGGGGTGGTCCCCCGGACCGATCTCCCGGTTTCGGGCCGACACCCGGACGGCGCCTCCCCGGGGCATGGCCTGGCGGGCGTTCAGGACCAGGTTGGTGATCACCTGCTCGAGCTGGCCGGGATCGGCCTCGAGGGGCCAAAGGCCCGAAGGCAGATGGAGGTCCAGGGCCACGTTGGAGCCCCGCAGGGGGAACGAGGCCCACTCTTCCAGGTGCTCGGCCAGGTTGACCCTCCGGCGCACGGGGTCGCCGCCACGGGCGAACGTGAGGAGCTGGCGGGTGAGGTGGGTGGCCCGGAAACAGGCGGCTTCCGCCTGGGAGAGACGGGTGTAGGCCGGGTCGGTGGGGGCCACCTTTCGGCGGGCCGCCTCCAGGTTGGCCGAGATGCCCATCAGCAGGTTGTTGAAGTCGTGGGCGATACCGCCCGCCAGCACCCCCAGCGACTCCAGGTGCTGGGCTCGGGCCCGTTCGGCCTCCCTCTGGCGCTCTTCGGTCACGTCCCGGAACACCAGGACCACGCCCACCACCTGCCCCGCGTCGTCCCGGATGGGCGCCGCGCTGTCGGCGATGGCGCGCTCCGTGCCGTCCCGGCCGATGAGCACGGTGTGGTTCGCCAGGCCCACCACCCGGCCCGTGGCGATCACCTCGTCCACCGGGTTGGTTGCGGGTTCCCGCGTCGCCTCGTTGACGATCCGGAACACCTCGGCCAGGGGGCGGCCCAGGGCCTCGCCTTCCGACCATCCGGTCAGCTGCTCGGCGGTGGGGTTCAGCAGGGTCACCCGGCCCTGGGGATCCGTGGCGATCACCCCGTCGCCGATGCTCTCAAGGGTGACCCGCAGCCGGTGCCGCTCCGCTTCGAGGGCGTGCTGGGCGCGTTTGAGATCGGTGATGTCCCGGGCCACGTGCACGCAGCCGAGGTTCCGGCCGTCCGGGCCGGGCAGGGCCGAGGTGGAGACGAAGAAGTGGCCGCCCAGGTGGGGCTCGTGCACCTCGGCGACCCGCGGCCTCCCCCCTTGGAGGGATCGGGCGTGGGGGCACTGCGGGTGCGGCTCGGCGGTGCCGTGGAACACCTCGAAGCAACACCGGCCCACAAGGCTGCGGGGGTCGACCCCCAGCCGTTCGGCCAGCGCCCGGTTGACCCGGCGGATGCGACGGTCGGGCCCGATGAGGGCGATCAGGTCGGGCACGGCGTCGAAGGTCTTCTCCCACTCCTCCTTGGCCCGGCGCACCTGCTCGAACGCCCGGACGCGGTCGGTCACGTCCCGCACGGTCTCCACGATGCCGGTGACCCGTCCCTCGGCGTCCCGCAGCGGGGAGGCCAGGATCTCGACCTGGCGGGGTTCGCCGGCCGGGCCCTCGTGCACGTGGGTGACCGTTACGGCCTCGCCGGTCTGCCGCACCTGCTCCAGCGGGCAGGGGTGGTGCTCGCCCGTGCAGGGGGCGTCGCTGCCGTGGGACAGGCCGTGGCAGGTTTGCGCATCCGGGGAGGCCGAAGCTTCCCGGGCCGCCCGGTTCCGGAGCTTGACTCGGTAGTCCGGGCCGATCACCAAGATCGGCTCGGCCACGCCGTCGATGACCGTCTGGAGGAAGTCCCGGGCCCGACGGATGGCCCGCTTCGCCCGGCGTTGGCGGGTGGCGTCCGCAGCCTGGAACAGGGCCAGCAGCCCCAGCAGGCCAAACACGCCGAGGCCGGGGCCCAGTACCTTGCCGTACCGCTCCCACAGCCCGGGGGGCTGGAACCGCACGTGGCTCCCCGGCGGAAGCATGCCGGGGTCGATCCCGAACCGTACGAGCTCCCGGTAATCGAACACCCACGGGTTCGATCCCTCCCGAATTACGGGCAGGGTGCCGGCATCGGCACCCGCAAGCACCCGGAGGGCCAGTCGCGCCGCCGCCCGGCCCTGGTCGGCGCCGCTCACGAGTTTCCCCCCCACGATGCCGTAACCGAAGAACGTGTCCCAAAAGCTGTGGAGCGGGATGCTCGAGGCCTCCCGCAGCCGGCGACACGCCTCACCGAACCCCAGGGGCACCCCCCGGTCCGTCCGGAGAGTCTCGATGAGCACGGCCACTGCGCCGGCGGGAAGCGTGCCGATGTCCTCCCGGGCCTCGCCCACGGACAGCCCACCCCGGAACTCCAGGAGGCCCTCCATGCCCAGGGCCCGGGCCGCCACCACCATCCGCTCCCGGTTCGCCCGGAAGGTGGTGGTGTCGGCTCCGTACACCACGATCCGGCCGAGGTCCGGATAGAGCCGCCGGATCAGCTCCAGGTTCTCCCGGAAGCTGACCGCCTCGGCCACACCGGTCACCCGGTCGAGCCCCTGAAGCAGGGCTTCCGAGAAGTTGTTGATCCCGCAGAACACGACCGGGACCCGGCCGAACACCCGCTCCCGGTGCTCCCGCACGAAGGCCAGGGCGTTGTTGTCGCACGCGACGACCAAGGCGGGGGGGGTGTTCCGGTACTTGCGGGCCAGCAGCCGGGCCTGGAGCTCCAGGTAGTCCGGGCCGGTGTGGGCCTTGGTGTCCAGGTACTCGAACCGCAGGTCCAGGGTGGGGTCGGCGCGGCCGAACACGTCCGTCAACCCCGCGTTGATCGCGTCCACCCAGGAGAGCCCTTGGTGGTACGAGTGAAGCACCACGATCCGGCGGTTGGGCTGGGACCGTGCGGGCTGGGGGGCTAAAGCGATGGCGGCGACGACGGCGAGAACCCGGACGAACAGCAATGCGGAACCTCCGCAAACAGAACACGATATTTCTCCCCTTTTCGACGAGGAGGCCGGAAACTTTACCGGTGGCCCCGCCATGGGGCACGCCGGCCCCCGCGGGGCCCGGCGGTAGGGAGGGTAACTTTCATTGGTCCGGTGCTCATTGCCGGCGGCGGGCATGGNNNCTGCTTCCGGCCGGGCGCGAGTGCGGCATCCGATCGCCGCGCCTTCGCATGCCGTTGCCGAAGCAGCCCCTTCGGGCGGCGACAGCGGAGGGTCCTGGAATTCGACAAAGCTACAGATGTTCGGGGGGCGCGGCGAGCCAAGGAGCCGCGCCCGGCGCTCCAGCAGACCCCATGCCCCCCGAGCGTTTGGCGGCGGTTCGGGGAAGCGGCCCGGCCGCTTAGCGGCCTAGCAGCCTAGCCGCCTAGCGGGCCGAAGGCCCCCGACCGACGACCAACGACTGACGACCAACGACCGAAGTTACTGGGAAACCGGGCGGATCAACCCTTGGGCCATCCGGACGCCCAAGGGGGGGCGGGCCGGGTCTGTGCAGTGGATGCGGCCCACGTACTTCTGGAGCACGGGTCCGGGCACGCGGGGGGTTCCCCAGTCCTTGGCCGTGTGGAGGACGGTTTCCAGGCCCCCCGCCACCGCGTCCCCGGGAAAGGGGATCACCAGGTGGACGTAGGACCGGTCGGCCTGGGCCTTGCGAGCGAGGTCTTCCAGAAGGCCCGGAAGGACCTCCGGGGGGCCCCCCGGAGGAAGCGGTCCCTGCCGCAGGAACCGGGGCTCGGGGGACGATCCGCCCTCCCGCGCTTTCCGGTACTCGGGTTTGGGCACGGCCACGCAGGCCCATTGGGTTCCGTTCCATGCCCAGAAGGCCACGAGGTTCCAGTGCTTGGACGAGAGCACCGGAAACGGGAGCCGCTCGGGGTCGGGCGGGCCCTCGGCGAGCTCGACGCGGGTGGAGGGCCCGAACAGCTCCCGCGCCCGGGCGCGGAGTTCCGGCAGGGACTTCAGGAGCTCCCGGTGGGCCCAGCCCTCGGCGGGCACCCGGATCCGCAGGATGTCGCCGGCCCGCTCGAGGCCGGTGATTCCGTCCAGGCGGCGGGCCAAAGCCGGGGCCCGGAGCCGAAGATGGGGAAACAGGGCGGCCACGGGGAGCATCAGGCCCCCTCCCGGTACCACGCCGAAGACCGGTAGAGCGCCAGCAGCTCGGCCAGCGTCACCCGGAGCACGGCCGCCGAGGGCACGGCGAGCAGAACCCCCACGGCCCCGAACAGCTCCCCCCCGGCCAGGATGGCCACGATGACCGCCACGGGGTGCAGCCCCACCCGGTTTCCCACCAGGCGGGGGGTCAGCACGAAACCCTCCAGGGCCTGCCCGGCCGCGAACACCCCCCACACGGCGAGCACGTGGGCCAGGTCGTGAAACTTGAGCAGGGCCAGCAGGGTGGCGAGCACGAGCCCGACCAGGGTGCCGAGGTACGGGACCAGGAACAGGACGCCGGCCAGGGTTCCTACTACCCACGGCATGTCGATCCCGGTGAAGCCGAGCCCCACCGAGTACACCAGGGCCAGCGAGGCGCACACCGTGATCTGGCCTCGCACGAACGCGCCCAGCGCCTCGTCGGCCCGCGACAGGATCCGGTTCGCCAGCCCCTGGTGGCGGGGCGGCAGCAGGCCCACCACCCTCTCCCCAAGACCGTTGAAGTCGAGCAGCAGGTAGAAGGCGAACACGGGGATCAGGGCCAGGCCCAGCACGGTGCCGAGGAGCCGCCACAGGTTCGCGGCCACCGCCCCGGCCAGGGCCGCGGCCCGGCTGCCCAGGTCCGGCAGGTTCGCGCCCACGGCCTTCAGTATCTCCGCGAGGCTCGCGGCAGGGTCCACGGGCAACGGGCGGCCCAGCAGGCCTTCGATGCGCGGAAGCCAGGCGCCCCGGGTGGCCTCCAGGTAGCCGGGCAGGGCTCCGGCGGCGCCCCTCACCTGCTCGACGAAGGCCGGGATCACCACCACCACCGAAAGGAACGCGAGCAGGAACGCGCCGGAAAGCAGGAGGAAGATCCCGACCGCCCGGGGGATCCGCCAGGTCTCCAGCCGATCGAGCACGGGGTCCAGTGCGTAGGCGATGAACCAGCCCAGGAGCAGCGGAACCACCACGGCCTCCAGCCGGGCCAGCAGCCACAGGCCCGCCGCCACCGCGGCCAGGCCCCATACGGTCAGGCCGATGCGCTCCCGGATCATCAGGGTTGCTCCTTGCCAGTGAGTTCCGTTAGGACGTTGGGACGCTGGGAGGCTGGGATGCCTGAAACCCTCCGGGATTCCCCTGCGTTCCAGGCGTCACCACGCCTCTTCGTCTCCACCTCATGCCCCGCCGCCACCAACGAACCGACACCCCGACCCATACGGGCCGGTCGTCGGGGGATCATCAGTCTCCCTTGCAGCTGACTTCCGACCCGGCGGTCAAAGCCCGGGGGGCATGGGGTCTGCCGGAGAGCCGGGCGCGGCTCCTAGGCTCGCCGCGCAGCGCCTCCGGCGTCTGGACCGCGAAATGGTACGGGTTCCATCTGGTTGCCATGAAGCCAGCTCCGCCGTCCCGTGCCTGCGCGGCGAATCTCAAAGCCCGGCTTCGCGCCCGGCCGGAGGTAGACCCCATGCCCCGCACGCAACGATTGGACCGAGACGGACACAAAGTCTGTACCCCGCGAGCAGGCCGCCTCGCGGCCTACCGGAGCTGTCATCCAAGAACCAACGGAAGCAGGAACAGGCAGCCGTTCCCCAGGGCGTGCACCGTGTAGGGGGCCCACAGGCTTCCGGATGCCTCGTACACCAGGCAGAACACCGCTCCTCCCACCATCTGGGTCCAGGGGATGGGGGCCGTGGCCAGGTGGGCCAGCCCGAACAGGGCCGTCGACGCCGTCACCCCGACCGTCACCCCCCACCGCACGCGAACGGCCCGGTAGACCACGCCCCGAAACAGGAGCTCCTCGAACGCCGGGGCCACCACGGCCCCCACCGCCACCAGCCACAGGGTCTCGTCCAAAGGCCGGGCCGGGCCCGTGACCGCCGCGAGCCAGCCCCGGCCGGCCAGCAACCGGGCCAGGAGCTCGGTGCCGAACACCACGGCCCCGAACCCGACAGCCACCCACAGCCCGATCCGCAGCCCCTGCCGGGCCTGCCGGCCGGTGAGCCCCAGGGGAGCCGGGGCGAAGCGACGGGCGCGCCACCACAGGACGAGACCTCCGGTTTCGGCGAGGCGGATCGCGCCGGTCCAGATCAGGGCGGCCGCCGCCGATCCCGGCCTGGGCACGAGCCGGGAAAGGATCGCCTCGGCCGCCGCCCAAACGGCCACGACCAGGGCGGCCTCGGCAACGCTCACCTCCCGGGCCGCCACCCGGACCTCCGGAGCCCGGCCCAAGCACGCTCCTTCACGTACCAGTCCGCCGGGCCTTCCAGCAACCCTCGAAGCACCTCCCGGGCGCGGGGGCTGGCGATGCGGCCCAGGGCCTGGGCCGCCGCGTAGCGCACGTTGATCACCGGATCGGCCAGGGCCGCCTCCAGGACGGGCTCCCATCCCTGGCCCAGCCGGCCGGCCGCCCGGGCCCCATAGAACCTCTCCACCGGACGGCGGGCGCGAAGGGCGGCCTCCACCCGGCCGGGCTCGGGCATGGGCGTATCCACGAGCTCCCCTCGGACCCGCTCGAGCCACGGGGGCTGCATCGCCACCGCTGCCACGAGCCCTCCGAGGAACGCGGCGCACACCACGGCGGCCGCCTTCCGGTGGCCGGGGTGGGGCATCCAGGCGCCGAGCCAAACTGCCAAG
>JAADGT010000108.1 GCA_013152215.1 Deltaproteobacteria bacterium | reverse complement strand
GCGTGGGCGAGGTGCTTCGCGCCCCCGGGGGGCTCGACGATCTGGCCGGGGCGGTGGAGCGCGCGGACCTGCTCGTGCTGTCCTTCCCCTTGTACGTCGACAGCCTGCCCGCGCCGGTGATCCGGTGCCTCGAAGCGCTGGCCGCGCGGCGGCCGGGGCTTCCGACCGAAGGGGCGCCGCGGTTCGTCGTGATCGTGAACTCCGGCTTCCCCGAGGCCTCCCAGTGCGACACCGCCCTGGAGGTGTGCCGGCGGTTCGCCCTCGAAGCGGGCTTCCCCTGGGCCGGGGGCCTCGCCTTGGGGGGCGGGGCCGCTGTCGACGGCCGGCCGCTCGAACGGGCGGGCGGCATGGTGCGGAACGTGCGCGCCGCCCTGGATCTGGCCGGAGAGGCCCTGGCCCGCGGGGAGCCCGTGCCCGAGGAGGCCGTACGCCTCATGGCCAAGCCCCTGGCCCCCCGCTGGTTCTACCTGTTCATGGGCAACCTGGGCTGGAAGCGCGCCGCACGAAGGCACGGCACCCTCCGCCGCCTTCACGACCGCCCGTACCTCTGAGGGTGGCGGGGGGCCGGGGACGGCGGAACTCCTGCCCCTGGGCGGGCCACCCGGAGCGGACGGGGGGGTGAACAGGGGGCCCGGGGGCCCCCTGTTCACGGCTGGCTCCGTTTCCGCTCACGGGCTCGGCACCCAGGACGTCTGCTCCCACACCATTTCTTCCACGGCCGGCAACTCCGCCAGGCTCTCGGGCGGCCACCCGTAGAACGAAGCCTCGTCCAGCGTCACATCGTCGAGCAGCATCTCGCGGACGAACGCATCGTAGCCGCCGGAGAGCTTCAGGCAGTTGACCCGGGCCGTGACCTTGCTGACGGCGTCCGTGGCCGGGTAGGTCTCGGTGTAGACGTCCGTACCCTCCCCAAAGGTCACGGTCATCTCGGGCAGCGGGTAGCGGATCGTGAACTCCGTGACGGATCCGTCGGTCAGGAAGTTCTCCCATCGGCTCCGGTCGCCCCAGCCGTCGCCGTTGGTGTCGAACTCCACGTCCACGTCCACCACGCAGGCGTCGGCTCCGGTCGCCTGATACCGTACCGTTACGGTCTCGTTCTCGGTGTCCACCGCGATCTCCGGCCCGGACACCTCGACCGAGGCGCCCGGCGCCGACAGGTCCAGGGGGTCGGGCAACGCGTCAGGGGCCCACGTCCGGTAGAACCCGAACCCGTCCCCTTGTTCCGTGCCGTCGAACATCAGGTGCACCGTGCTCTCGTCCTGCACCGTGAGCACCGACCCGGTGGCGGTGGCCCCCTCGGACACGCTCTGCCTGGACCGCAGCCGGATCCCCGATGCCCCCACGATCTCCGCCCCCAGGAAGCCCGCGGGTGCGTTCTCCAGCCCCAAGGGGGATTCCTGGTCGAGCCCCAAGAGATCCACGGCCACGGGGTCGGACGCTGCCACCGTGTCCGCGTCCAAGGGAACCTGCACGGTCCAGTAGGAGCCGTCGTCCAGCACGGCGGCGAACTCCAGCACGTAGTCGGCCCCCGGCACCACGGGGATCTGGACCCTTCCCTGGGCGTCCTGGGGGAGCTGGTGGGTTTCCCCGAACCGGAACTCCATCCCGTCGAGGAGGATCACCACGTCGGAGAGCTCCGCTTGGATGCCGGCGGGCGAGGCGATTTCCAACGCTCTCAGGGGCACCGCCTCCGTCTCCCCCAGGGAGAACGCGTCGTCCCCGGAGCTCTTGAACCCGAAGTACTCGTAGTCGCAGGTGTACGTGGCGTCGTTCCACTGCCCCAACATGGCGAGCAGGTTCACGCGCCCGTCTGCCGTCGTGAAAAGCCAGGAGGGGTCGATGTCCAGGGAGGACAGGGGCGAGTCCACGTTCGACCCCCAGTAGCCGAAGGTGCGGGGCCACTCCCCGTAGAGAAGGAGCCCGCAGCTGTAGGCGGCGGGGAACCCCACCGCGCGCTGGGAGGCCGTCTCCCAAGAGTTCACGGCCACTTCATACGTGCCGGCGGCGTCGATCTGTACCAGGGTGTCGGACACGTTGCCCCAGCTCTCGCCGTGGAAGCCGTAGAAGGCCGGGCCCGCAAAGGTGAGCTGGGAGCTCAACCCCTGGAGGTCCTCCGAGCCCACGGTGGCGTCGTCCAGCGGCGTGCTCGCGAACCACAGCCCGCCACCGTGGGAGAGAACGTCCGACAGCGCGTCGAAGTCCACGAGGGGGCCCAGCCCGTCCGACCGGGCCTCCTTGAACTGGAACACGATGCCCGCCGCGTCCGGGTCCAGCACGTACACCGTGACCTCATCGGACGAGGTCTGACCCGCGTCGTCGGTCACGGTCACCTTCAGGGTGTAGGTGCCCGGGGTGTCGAAGGTGTGGGTGAGGGTGGGTCCGGTCCCCAGCGCCTCGCCGTCCAGGTACCACGCGTACCCCGCGACCTCCCCGTCGTCGGTGGCCGCGGCCGTGGCGGTCACATCGAGCGGTGCGATTCCGGATCCGGGCTCCACGCGGACCGACGCGATGGACGGCGGCCGGTCCTGCACCACCACGGTCACCGAGGCCGTGGCCGTGAGGCCGCCCGCGTCGGCCACCTCCACCCGCACGGTGTGGGAGGCCTCGGTGGTGAAGGTGTGCGTGAACGATGCCTCGGTCCCGGCCTCCGACGGCTCGCCGTCCACGAACCATCGGTAGCGGAGCACCTCGCCGGGGCGCGCGTCCGGGTCCTCGGCGTCCACCGCGAACGTTACGGTGAGCGGGGGGCGGCCCGAGGTCGGGTCGGCCGACAGGGAGCGGATCGCCGGGGGCTCGGCCGTGACCTCGAAGGGGCCGAACGACTGCGTCGAGGTCACGCCCCGCTCGTCTTCGACGGCGACCCGGATCGTGTAGGAGCCGGCCTCCGCGAACGTCCATGAGGCCTGCAGCGGCTCCTCCGTGGGCACCGGTCGGAACCCCTCCGTGGGGCCGTCCACGGACCAGCGCACGGCTGCGGCTTCCACGCCTTCGGGCACCGACGCCGCAACGGTCACCACGTCGCCTACCCGAACCGAGCCGCCGTCCGAGGCCTCGTCCACCCTCGAGAGGGTGACCGGCACGGGGGAGTAGGCCTGGAACGTCACCTCCCGCACGACCTTATGGGCCTCCTGGGTCTCCTGGGCGTTGCGGATCTCGACCCGGACCGTGTGCTCTCCCTCGCTGTCCGGGGCGTAGGTGAAGGTGGGGTCGGTGGTCTCCCCCTGGTCGACGTCGTCCACGAACCACCGGTAACGCATGTCCGCATCCTCGGGCGCGGTGAGGTCCTCCACGGCGAACTCTACGTCGTCCCCGACCTCGACCCACCCGCCGGCCCTGGCGAACTCGTCCACGCCCAGGCCGTTCACCGCGAGCTCACCGTCGAACGGAGCGGTCACCTCGATCACACGCGAAAACGAGGCGCTCATGCCGCGGGCATCCTGGGCCCATACGTACACCGTGTAGCTTCCCGGACGGTCCAGGGTGAGTGGAACGGCACCGTCCTCGGGCAAGGGCTGCCTCGACGCGAGGCTCTCGCTCCACCACCACCGGTTGCCCGAACGGTACATGATCGAGTAGGTGCCCTCCTCGATCGTGCCCCCCCCTTCCTCGTATCCATCGGGCCCGTTGTCGCTCACCACCCGCACGGTGACATCCACCGAGGCCTGGTCGGCGGCCGGAAGGTTCACGACCGTCTCGCCGTCATCGCCGCCGCCGGAAAGGACGTCGTCGGGAACGGCCACCTCGATCCGGAGGGGATGGAGCACGTGCACGGTGGTCTGGAGAGCGGTTTCGAGCCCGGTGGAGTCCACCGCCTTGTACGTCACCGGGTAGTCCCCCGGTGCGGTGTACCGGCACGGGGGCAACGCCCATGTTCCCCCGGCCACCGCCGGGTCGGTTCCGTTGCCGCAGTCCAGCTCGAACCGCTCCAGGTCCCGGTTCAGATCCTGGAACCAGACCCGCCCCCCGAACGACACCTCCACCCCGTCCGCCCACTCCCCGTCCTGGTAGACCCGGCCGAGGGAGACGACGTACTCGTCGTCGAGTCCGCCGCCCGCCACCTGGGGGGGGACGGGGTTGGGCAGGACCTCAAGCTCCAGGGCTTTCCGGTCCGTCCGTCCACTGTTGTCGGTCACCGCCGCGGTGACCGTGCACCGAACCGAGCCCTCGAGCAGAGGGTACGCCGTGTTCGTCGAAATGGACCAGGTTCCGTCCGGCTCCAGGCGCGGGGACATCCAGTACCCGACGCCCTCCTCGTCGTAGCACGATGTCCACACGTTCTTCGAACGGATGTCTCCCGGGCCGTCGGCGTCCGTGGCCTCCAGCGTCACCCGGACCGGCGTTCCGGCCTCCACCTGCTGGGAGTCGAGGGCGAGCGTGGTGATCTCCGGCGCAGTGCTCTGCACGTCGATTCCCAGATCCAGGAACTGAGGATTGACCGAATCGTCTTCCGGAACCTTCATGGTGATCCGCAGGGTATACCGGCCGAACGCCGTGTCGGGCCCTACCGTGAAAGAAAAACTCTCGCCCGACCCCTCCTGCACGGGAACCTTCTCGTCCGACACCCATCCCTCGTACAGGGCGTAGGTGTAGGAGAGGGCACGGCCGCTCACCGTGCCGGACCAGTCGGCCGGACGAACCGTCACCGACTCTCCGCGCTTCAGCGGAGTCCACCAGGGGATGCTGCCGTAGTCCAGGGTGATCTGGTCCGTGACCTCGATCTCACCGAGGTCCACGGTTCCGTCCTGGACCTGGGCGTACGAACGGACCCAAAACGCGGGGAGCTGGTACGGCACGTAGGCGGAGTCGCTGAACCAGGTGATCTCCCCGGAGATGCTCCCGTCCGGCCCGGAACGCAGCTCGGTGCCGGCCACCACGATCGGCACGTCCGCCAGGGGAGCCCCCCCGCTGCTCACGACCTTGCCGGTCACCCGCACGTTGGGTTGGAGGTCCAGGGTCCAGGTTCCCAGGTAGACGGCGGGGGCCTGGGGGCTGCCCGGCCCGAACGAGGTGACCGAGGGGACCGCGATGAACGAGGCGTCCACGCCCAGGTCCGACCGCCCCTCCAGCGGGACCCAGTCGGTGCCGTCGTAGTACTCGAGCATCACCGCCGCTCCGCCTCCCACGTAGTCCGGCTTGCCCGGCCAGTCCTCCACGGCGTGGAACTCGCCCGCGGCGTCGAAGTAGCCCCATTGGTAGCGCCGCATGCGCGAGTACCCGAACAGGAGCCCGCCCACCTCGTCGTAGGACGACAGCACCTCCTCGGTGATGTCGTCCACCGCAGCTGCCTCCTCGTCCGGCGTCTGGGGATCCGGAGGGGTCAGGGAGGCCGGCCGGGGGGCACGGCGGTTGAGCCGGCCCCCGAGGGTGGTGGCCAGGCTCTTGATGTTCTCCATGGTGTCCCGGAGCTGCTTGGCCAGATCCCAGTATGCCTTCCAGCTTCCGGTTCCGCCCTTGTACGCCCGGTACGCTGCCAGCGCCTTCGACGCCAGGTCCTTGGCCGAGCGGATCTGGCCGGGGATGTCGCCCAGGTCCTTGGCCACGCCGTCGGTGTTCGCCACGATATCCAGGAACTCCAATCCTTTGGTGGCCGCATACTCGAAGTTGAGGTTGCTCGGATCGTACGCGTCCACCGCGATCTGCATGAGGAACGCGGTCGCTTGCTTGGCCTTGGACGACCGGTTCACCGCCTCTGCCGCCGCGGCAATGGCCCCCTTGCACAGGTCGGGGGTCTTGGCGCAGTCCAGCCCCTCGGTGTTGATGAACGCATCGGTGATCTCCTTGTGCCGGAAGATCGCCGCAAACCCCCGCTTCAGCTCGTTCTCCTCGGAGGCGATGTCGGTCATCTGCTGCTCTTCGTACCGTCGGAGGGCCTCCACCAGCGCGGTGAGGGCTTCGGGGCTCTTGGCGTTCATCACGGCGTACAGCAGCCGGGAGCGCTCCTCCGGCGTGAGGTTTCGGTCCAGAGTGCGCTTGATGATGCTGTCCGCGTTGGCGCGGTACGTGTGCAGGTTGGCGTCCGAGCGTCGGCTGTAGTCCGAGGCCCACCCCCCGTTCCGGGTCCGGATCCGGACCGAGACCCCGTTGAGGGGGTTGCCGTCCCGGTCCCGGAACCTGGCGTGGTAGCTGACGGAGGTCCACGATTTGTCGCAGTTCCAGGTGCTGAAGTGGTTCACCGTGCCCACGCCGAACACCTGGGTCTCGGTATCCTCTCCGGCCGCAATACGGGCCAGGTCCTCTTGGGTGAGCACGTTCCCGAAGGCGTCCTCAAGGTGGCCGTACGCCGGGCTGCCGTCGCTCGCCCGGTGCATCCTCCACGTGCCGGCCGCCTCGTCGTAGTAGAACAGGGGAATCTCCACCTCCGGGGTGTCCGGATCCTCGTCCACCAGGGTGTCGTAGGCCTCTTCGGGGATCGCGATGCGGATCCGGATGTCCCGGCTCCGGTCCGTGGGGTCGGTGAGGAGCTTGTTCCCCAGCTCGTCGTAGAGGGTGATCTCGGAGGCGGCGTAGGTGGTCAGGATGTCCACGGGGCTCTCCCCGCTGCCCTCGGCCCGGAACCCGCCGGGCATGGTGTCCGGGTCGTTGACGGTGTCCAGGTACGCAACGCTGGCGTAGAGGCGCTCCGTACCGGCCGCCAACTCGAGCCCTCGCAGCGAGAACGACATCCGGGCGAGCTCCTGGCCCTCACCGGAGGACGGGGCCGGCTCCGCTCCCCAGAACACCCGGGCCGCGCGCCGGCCCGTGGCGCGGTCGCGTACCAGGCTCACGGTGACCGTGCGGTCCGTGTCGAGCACGATCCGGCCCGCCCGCTTGGGCGTGGCCGACACCCCGCCCAGGTCCACCGCGGCCACCGCGCCTTCGGAGAGCACCGGGTCCATGAGGATCGGGCCCTCCACCCCCTCGTACCGCTGAACGAACGAGCTGTACCCGGGTTTCTCCACGCGGAGCTCCACGGTCTTCCCCTTTGCCTCCGCGGGCAGGGGCACCGCGAAGCCTCCGTTGGTGTCGGTGCGTGCGGTGAACACCTCGGTCTTCGGGTCGAATGAGCCGTCCTCGTCCAGGTCCACCGACACCCACACCTGGGCGTTGTCGACGGCCGAAAGGTCCATTCGGGCCGCACGGGCGGCCTCCGGCGCGGACAGGTTCCTCACCGTGCCGGAGACCGTGAGGCCCTCGGAGGGCGCACCGGAGACCGGGGAGGAGGTGCCACCACCACCACCTCCTCCGCACCCCCCCAGTGCGGCCAGAGCGAACAGGGCGACCAGTCCGAGCCGCATGCCGGTGGGGAGGCCTCTTGTTGCCTCGCGGGCCCCCCGCTGCAGATCGATTCGCGGCAGTTTCCTCGCCATGGATCCTCTCCTCTCCTTGGGACGGGCCGCCGGGTGAGCGGCGGACGGGAAGGGCCTGGTGCCCCCAACCGGAGTTCTGTATCGGATGGCGAGAACGGCGGAAAAGTCGTCCACCGTGTCACCCGCCCGAAATCGTGTCGTCCACCGTGTCACCCAAGGAAGCGCTGGGAACCGATTGGAAACCGGCGCGTTTGCTTGTATTCCTCGTTTTATTAAGGGTAAAGTGTCGGCCATGCGTTCCGGAAACCGGCCGGCGATCCATTTTGCCGCTTTCGTGCTTTGGCTCCTCCTGTTTCCCCTCCAAGGGCCGTTCTGCGTCCTGGAGAACACCCCCCCTCCGCCGGTCGCCGCGTTTCTGCTCCCCCACGCCGCCGTGCTGGCGATGGTGGGATGGAGCAAAGCTCTGCGCCGGGCGCTCATGTCTCTCTCCCTGTGGGGAGGGGTAGCGGCCGCGGGGCTGACGGTCCTTTAC
>JAADGT010000100.1 GCA_013152215.1 Deltaproteobacteria bacterium | reverse complement strand
CTGTGGGACGTGGCGTTCACCCTGCCCCTGGCACTCCCGCCAACCGCGATCGGGTTCGGGCTCCTCGTGCTCCTCGGCCGGTTCGGCCCCCTGGGCTGGCTCTGGGAGTTCCTGGGGACCCGCCTCGTGTTCACCCCCACCGCTGCCGTGGTGGCTGGAGCGGTCGTGGCCTTCCCGCTGGTGTACCGTGCCGCCCGGGCCGGGCTGGAAGGGATTCCAGTGGAACTCCGGGAGGCGGCCCGGCTCTACAGCCCCACACGGGCCCACGCCTTCGTGCGGGTGCTGCTGCCCCTGGCATGGAAACCCATCGCGGCTGGCACGGTCCTCGGCCTCGCCCGGGCCCTGGGGGAGTTCGGGGCCACGCTTATGGTGGCCGGGAGCCTCCCCGGCCGCACCCGGACGTTCCCCATGGCCGTGTACGAGGCCGTGCAGGCCGGGCGTGACCAGGAGGCCCTTCTTCTCGTGGCTGTGGCCGCGCTGACCGGAGGGGTCTTACTTGTCGTCGCGGACGCCGTCCTCTCGCGGGTGGGACGATGAGGCCGGAGCTTCTACTCCTGTGCCTTCTCGCGCCGGGCCTGGCCGCGGCAACTCCCCTGGCGGTGGGGGCGGCCTCGAGCCTCACCGACGTCCTCCCGACGGTGGGCCGAGAGTTCGCCTCGGCCGTCGGTGAGGCTCCGCCCGCCATGAGCTTCGCCAGTTCCGGCACGGTCGGCCGGCAGGTGGCCGGGGGCGCTCCCCTCGACGCCGTGGTGCTCGCGGATGCCGACCAGGCCCTTCGCCTTGCTCGGGAGGGGGTTCTCATCCGTGGCTCCCTCACGTGCGTCGCAACCAACCGGATCTCCCTCGTGGCGCCCAGGGGAGCCCGATTTGTGTCTTCATGGGCGGACCTGGGGACCGCCGCGGTCCGACGCGTGGCCCTGGGGAACCCGTCCCTCGTGCCGGCCGGCCGGCTCGCTCGCCAGCATCTGGAGGCGCTTAGATTGTGGGAGGCGGTGGTCCCGAAGGCGATGTTCGCGGCGAGCGTGCGCCAGGCTCTGGCCTACGCCCGCCGGGGCGAGGTGGACGCTGCGATCGTGTTTCGCACCGACGCCCGTGCCGGCGTCCCCGAGGTCCGAGTGGTGGACGCAAGCTCCCTCAGGGCCCGATACGTGGTCGGCGTGGTGGCGGGAAGCCCCCATGAGGGGGAGGCATACCGGTTCCTCGCATTCCTCCGGGGCTCGGTAGCCCGGTCCCTCTTTGCCGAGGCGGGGTTCGGCCCCTGCCAGGAGGAAGAGCCATGATCGACGTGGAGGTTTGGTACGAACGCCGGTCCGGCCGGCGCACTTTCCGGGCGGCCATCGCGTTTCGGTGCGACGGGCCCCGCGTAGCGGTGTTCGGCCCCTCGGGCTCCGGAAAGACCCTGCTCCTGCGTAGCATCGCCGGGCTGGAGTCCGGTGCACGGTGCCGGGTGGCCGTCGACGGAGCCCCCCTTGCCCCGCCCCGGAGCCGGAGGGCCCCGCCCCTGGTGGGGATGGTGTTCCAGGGCTATGCTCTGTTCCCTCACCTGAGCGTGGCCGAGAACGTGGGCTACGCCCTGGGCCCCCGGTCCCGCTGGTCGGCCGAGGCGCGGTGTAGGGTCGAGGAACTTCTCGACGCGTTCGAACTCTCGGCGCTCGCCCATGAGCGGCCCGAGAGCCTCTCGGGCGGCCAGGCCCAGCGTCGCCATCGCCCGGGCCCTGGCGCCCAGGCCCCGGATCCTCCTTCTAGACGAGCCGTTTTCCGCCCTCGATCCGCCCCTGCGTCGCCGGGCCAGGGAGTCCCTGGCCGGGGCGATCGCCCCCGAACGGGTGCCCACGATCCTCGTGACCCACGACCCGGCCGACGTGGAGGCCCTGGCCGACGACCTGGTGGTGCTCCGGGAGGGGACCGTGGAGAAGGTCCTCTCGTTTCGACGCATCTGCCGGAAGCGCCGGGTCGCGCGTTTCGCAGCCGAGCACCTGGTCCCGGCCGTGCGCCGGGAGGCGGCACCGTGATCCGGCTGTGCGACACGACGCTCCGGGACGGGGAGCAGACCCCGGGGGTGGCGTTCCGCCCGGAGGTCAAGGAAGAACTGGCGCGGGCCCTGGCCGAGGCGGGGGTCGACGAGATCGAGGCGGGCACGGCGGCCATGGGGGGGGACGAGGCCGAGGGCATCCGCCGGGTGCTTCGGCTCGGTCTCCCGGTTCCGGTCTCTGTGTGGTGCCGCGCCCGGGAGCGTGACCTCGAGGCTGCCCGCGCCTTGGGGGCGCGGCGGGCCGGGGTGTGCGTGCCGGCGTCCGACCTCATGATCGGTACCAAGCTCGGCTGGAGCCGGACCACCGCGCTGCGCCGGATCGGGGAGCTGGGGCGCCACGCACGTCGTCTGGGGATGGAGATCGTGCTCGGCCTCGAAGATGCCTCCCGGGCCGATCGGGGGTTCCTTGCCGAGGCCGCCCGGGCCGCCGAGCGCGCGGGGGCGCTTCGGGTCCGGGTGGCCGACACGGTCGGGGTGCTCGACCCGGCTGAGGCGCAGGAGCTGGTGAAGGGGCTCTCCACCTCGGTCTCCGTGCCCCTGGAGTTCCACGGCCACAACGACCTCGGCATGGCCACGGCCAACGCGGTGGCGGCGGCGCGGGCCGGCGCCGGTTGGCTGAGCGTCACGGTGCTCGGACTCGGCGAGAGGGCGGGCAACGCAGCCCTGGAGGAGGTGGCTGTGGCCCTGTGGCGTTGTCTCGGGGCGCCCACGGGCGTGCGGCTTTCCCGCCTCTCCGGGCTTGCCCATGGCGTGGCTCGGCGGGCGTCGCGGCCCATTCCCCCGGGCAAACCCGTGGTCGGCCGTGACGCGTTCCGCCACGAGTCGGGCATCCACGTGGACGGGCTCCTGAAATCCCCAGGGCTCTACGAGCCCTTTCCCCCCCAGCTCGTCGGGCGGCGCCACGAGATCGTCCGGGGAAAGCACTCGGGCCGAAAGGCGCTGGCCTGGCTGCGCCGGGTCGGATAGCCCCCGGCTCCGCGCGGCGGGGCGTACCGACCGCCCCACCCGGGCCCGTGCGTCGACCCTGCGCCGGTTGGGAGACGAGAAAGAACATGCCGCTGAACGCTTCGATCCGCGAACTCGAATGGAACGCGCTGCTCGAAATCTGCCGTCTCATCGGGGGCGCGCTCGACCTCGACCATACCCTGGCCCGGGTCCTGACCGTGCTTTCTGAACACCTGGGGATGACCCGCGGCACGGTGGTGCTCTACGACGAGGAGGCCAAACGGCTCGTGATCCGGGCGGCCCACGGCCTCAGTCCCGCGGCCCAGGGCCGGGGGGTCTACGCGCCCGGCGAGGGTGTTACCGGCCAGGTGTTCTCCCGGAGGGTGCCGGTGGTGGTGCCCGACATCCGGTCGGAGCCCCTGTTCCTCAACCGCACCAGAGCCCGCAACATCGGCAAGGACGGCGTGGCGTTCCTCGGGGTGCCGATCCTGCTTCGGGGGCAGCCCATCGGGGTCATGACCGCCGACCGGATGTTCGGGCCCGAGGTCTCCCTCCAGCGGGACATCGAGTTTCTGACCGTGGTCGCCGCCCTCGTGGCCCAGCTCGTGGCCCTGAATCGCTCGGCGGAACACGAGCGTCGCCGGCTCGAGCGTTTGAACCGCGCCATGCGCACCGAGCTCTCGGAGAGGTACCAGGGCTTTTTCCTGGTGGCCCGCAGCCGGGCCATGGCCGAGGTGCAGGACCTGGTGCGCAAGGTTGCCCCGAGCCGGGCGTCGGTGCTGCTCCTGGGGGAGTCGGGCACCGGGAAGACCCTTATCGCCCGCATCCTCCACGAGATGAGCCCCCGGGCCGACGGGCCGTTCGTCAAGCTCAACTGTGCTGCCATCCCCGACAACCTCCTGGAGGCGGAGCTTTTCGGGTATGAGAGGGGCGCCTTCACCGGCGCGGAGAGGGTAAAGCCCGGCCGGGTGGAGGACGCCGACGGGGGAACCCTGTTCCTGGACGAGGTGGGCGAAATGCCCATGCTGCTCCAGGCGAAGCTCCTGCGATTTCTGCAGGACCAGGAGTTCGAGCGCCTCGGCTCCACCCGCACCCGCAAGGTAGACGTGCGCATCGTGGCCGCCACCAACCGGGAACTCGCCGAGGCCGTGGCGGAAGGGACATTCCGCGAGGACCTCTTTTACCGGCTCAACGTGTTTCCCATTGTGGTCCCTCCCCTGCGGGACCGGCCGGCCGACACCCCCCTTCTCCTCGACCATTTCCTCGCCAAGTTCGGCGCCGAGTACGGAAAACCCCTCCGCCTCACCGGGAAGGCGCGGCGAGCCCTCCTGGAGTACCGCTGGCCGGGGAACGTCCGAGAGATGGAGAACCTGATGGAACGGCTGGCGATCCTGAACGACGGGGACGAGATCGACATCGGGCATCTCCCCCCCCACGTGGTGGCGGCCGGGCTCCACGAGGAGCGGAGCCCCGAGGAGCTCCCACCCCTCAAGGAGATGGAGCGGCGGGAGGTGGTGGCCGCCTTGGAACGGAACGGTTGGGTCCAGTCGCGCGCTGCCAAGGAACTGGGGCTCACCCTCCGGCAGATCGGGTACCGTATCCGCAAGTATGGCCTGCTGGACCGCGTACGGGCCAACCGCTCCCGTACCACGACGCCTCCCCACTGACCCCGCCCCGGCGCCCCCCTCCGGGCCCCCGGCGTTGCTGCCGGGGGCTTTCTGTTTGATCTGTTGTTTACAGGCCTGAATCTCTACACTACCTCGATGTAAACCGTGATCTACTTTTTTGTGAGATCCTAGAGAGGCCGTATCCAGGAGGATCCAGTCCGAAATAGAAATCCGCAATACGTTCCAGGAGGTTAGGAAAAGAATCGAAACGCCACCCGACTTTTGGCACATCCGTTGCTCTCTACGGGACAACACCAACCCGAAACCAGGGAGGCAACAGAGATGCGAAAGGTGGCGATCTACGGAAAAGGCGGCATCGGCAAATCCACCACTACCCAAAACACCGTGGCGGGGCTCGCAGAGGCCGGGAAAAAGGTGATGGTGGTCGGCTGCGATCCCAAGGCCGACTCCACCCGGCTGCTCCTGGGTGGCCTCGCGCAAAAGAGCGTACTCGACACCCTGCGGGACGAGGGCGAGGACGTGGAGCTCGAGGACGTGGCCAAGGCCGGGTTCGGCGAGGCGGTGTGCGTGGAGTCGGGCGGACCCGAGCCCGGGGTGGGGTGTGCCGGCCGGGGCATCATCACCTCGATCAACCTCCTCGAGGCCCTCGGCGCGTACGAAGACGACAAGGAGCTCGATTACGTGTTCTACGACGTCTTGGGCGACGTCGTGTGCGGCGGGTTCGCCATGCCGATCCGCGAGGGCAAGGCCCAGGAGATCTACATCGTGGTCTCCGGCGAGATGATGGCCATGTACGCCGCCAACAACATCTGTAAGGGCATCCAGAAATACGCCCGGTCCGGCGGGGTGCGGCTGGGGGGGCTCATCTGCAACAGCCGCAAGGTGGACAACGAGGAGGAGATGATCCGGGCCTTCGCCGAGAAGCTGGGCACCCAGATGCTCTACTTTCTGCCCCGGGACAACGTGGTCCAGAAGGCCGAGATCCACCGCAAGACCGTGATCGACTACGCGCCCGAGCACCCCCAGGCCGGACACTACCGCAACCTCGCCCGGGCCATGGACGAGAACGACATGTTCGTGATCCCCAAGCCCCTCCCGATCCCCGAGCTGGAGAAGCTCCTAATGGACTACGGGCTGTTCGGGTAGGCGAGAGGAGGCGAACCCATGCGACGACCCGCCCATCACCTACTCGTGTGCGGAAGCTTCCGGGGTGCCGGGGCCAAAGGGGTCTGCCTCCAGAAGGGCTCCCACGGCCTGGTGGCCTACCTCGAGGCCGAGGTAGCCGACCGGGGCCTCGATGCCCTGGTCTCGACGACCGGCTGTCTCAAGGCCTGCGACCGGGGGCCCGTGGTGGTCGTGTACCCCCACGGCGCCTGGTACGGCGGGGTGGACGAGGGGGTGGCCGACGAGATCCTGGACGCCCTCGAGGAGGGGCGCGCCTCCGGCGCGCACCGCATCGGCGAACCCTAGGAGACTCCGCATGACCGCCCTGCCTTTCGAGGCCCGCCGCGACCAGGTGCACCGCAAGGGAGACGGCGCCTTCCGCCTCGCCTGCGACCGGGAGAGCCTCGCCGGCGCCGTGAGCCAGCGGGCCTGCGTGTTCTGCGGCGCCCGGGTGGTGCTCTACCCGGTGGCCGACGCCCTCCACCTGGTCCACGGGCCGGTGGGGTGCGCGGCCTACACCTGGGACATTCGAGGGGCCCTCTCGTCGGGTCCCCAGCTCCACCGCCTGAGTTTCAGCACCGACCTCAGGGAGCGGGAGGTCATTTTCGGCGGCGAGGAGAAGCTCTATCGGGCCCTCACCGAGCTGATCGACCGGCACCGCCCGGCCGGGGCGTTCGTGTACAGCACCTGCGTGGTGGGGCTGATCGGCGACGACCTGGGGGGCGTGTGCAAGCGGGTCGCCGCCGAGCAGGGAATCCCGGTGATCCCGGTCCGGTCCGAGGGGTTCCAGGGCACCAAGCGGGCCGGATATGCGGCGGCCTGCGAGGCCCTGTTCCGCCTGGTGGGCACTGGGCCCACCGACGGGATCTCGCCGGTGAGCGTCAACATCCTCGGGGACTTCAACCTGGCCGGTGAGCTGTGGATCGTCCGGAGCTACCTGGAGCGCATGGGGGTCGAGGTGGTGGCCAACCTCACCGGCGACGGCCGCGTCGCCCACATCGCGCGGTGCCACGGCGCGGCGCTCAACCTGGTGCAGTGCTCGGGGGCCACCCTGGCCCTGGCCCGCCGCATGGAGGAGGCCTACGGCGTGCCGTTCCGGAGGGTGTCGTACTTCGGGGTGGACGACATGGCCGAGGCCCTCTACGCCGTGGGCGAGCATTTCGCCGACCGGGATCCGGGCCTGCCCGGCCGGGCTCGGGAGCTCGTCCGCGGGGAACTCTCCGCCCTGGAGCCCCGCCTCCGGTCGATCCGGGCCGACCTGGAGGGCCGGCGGGTGGCCATCTACGTCGGGGGCGCGTTCAAGGCCTTCTCCCTCGTCAAGGCGTTCCGGCTTCTGGGCATGCGCACGGTGATCGTGGGCTCCCAGACCGGCACCGCCGAAGACTACCGGGAACTGCACGAGATCACCGATCCCGGCACGGTGATCGTGGACGACACGAACCCCCTGGAGCTGAGCGCGCTCCTGCTGGAGCAGGGGACGGATCTCCTCGTGGGCGGGGTCAAGGAGCGGCCCATCGCCTACAAGCTCGGCATCGGGTTCTGCGACCACAACCACGAACGCAAGCTTCCCCTGGCCGGGTTCGAGGGAATGCTCCGGTTCGCCGAGGAGGTCCACCGCACCGTTACGAGTCCGGTGTGGCGGTTCGCCCCGCGCCGGACCGGCACCCGGGAGGTCTGCCATGCCTGAGAGCGCCGCCCCCGCCTTCGTCTCCACCACTAATGCCTGCCACCTGTGCATGCCCCTAGGCGCGTGCCTTGCCTTCAAGGGCGTCGAGGGCGGCGTGCCGTTCCTCCACGGGTCCCAGGGCTGCGCCACCTATATGCGCCGGTACCTCATCAGCCACTACAGGGAACCCGTGGACATCGCCTCGTCGTCGCTGGGGGAGCGGCAGGCCGTGTTCGGGGGAGGCCCCAACCTGCGCCAGGGGCTGTGGAACGTCATCACGGCCATGCGGCCCCGGTTCATCGGGGTGGCCACCACCTGCCTCACCGAGACGATCGGGGAGGAGCCAGGCCCCCTGGTCGAGGCGTTTCTAGCCGAACTCGCAGGGAAGAACCCTGGCGTCACCCTCCCCCGGGTGGTGACGGTTCGGACCCCGAGCTTTGGGGGCACTCACACGGAGGGGTTCCGGCGGGCGGTGCGGGCGCTCCTCAAGGCCCTGGCCCGTCCCGGACCGGCCGGTTCCCACCTGAACCTCCTGCCGGGCATGGCCTCCCCGGCCGACCTCCGGCACCTGAAGGACGTGGTCCGCGCCTTCGGCCTCGAGGCGGCCGTGATCCCCGACCCTTCAGACCCTCTGGACGGGCCCGCCTGGGACACCTACACCCCGGTGCCCCCCGGCGGAACCCCCCTCGAGGCGCTCCAGGCCGCGGGCCGTGCCCGGGCCACGGTGGCGTTCGGCTGCGCGGCCGGCGACGCCTCGGGCCCCGGGGCCTTGCTGCGCGATCGGTTTGGGGTGGAGCTCCTCCCCCTCCCCCTTCCCGTGGGAATTCGGGCGTCCGACCGGTTTTTCGCGACGCTGGAGGAGCTCTCGGGCCGGCCCACCCCGAGGCGGATCCGGGCCCAGCGGGGCCGGCTCGTGGACGCCTACGTGGATGCCCACAAGTATCTGGCCGGGGTCCGGGCGGCCGTGGTGGCCGACGAGGACCTGGCCGCAGGCCTCTCCGGGTTTCTCGCCGAGACCGGGATTCAGGTCGCGTACGTGGCCACCGGGGATCGGTCCGGAATCCTCGAGGGTGCCGTGGAGGCCGCCACGGCCGGACTCCTCCGGGACCCGCCGGCCGTGCGGCAGGGGGTGGACTACCACACCGTCGCCGAGGAGACCCGGGACCTGGGGCTCGGCCTCGTGGTGGGCACGAGCAAGGCGTACCCCCTGGCTCGGGACCGGGGCATCCCCCTGGTGCGGGTGGGGTTCCCCATCCACGACCGGTTCGGGGCGGCCCGACAGCGGCTCCTCGGATACTCCGGCGCCCAGGACCTCTTCGACCGCGTCGTGAACGCCCTGCTTGCCCAGCGGCAGGAGGCCTCCGACGTGGGCTACGGCTATCTCTAAACCGCCGGAGGAGACTCCCATGAACCCCGCCCTCGACCTCAACCGCCATCCCTGCTTCCACGCGGAGAGCCACGGTCACTGCGGCCGGGTCCATCTTCCGGTGGCGCCCCGGTGCAACCTGAAGTGCGCCTACTGCAACCGCCGGTACGACTGCGTGAACGAAAGCCGGCCCGGGGTCACGAGCGCCGTGCTCTCGCCCCACCAGGCCGTTGGGTATCTGGAGCGGGTCGTGGGCGCGGAACCCCGCATCTCGGTGGTGGGCATCGCCGGCCCGGGCGACCCCTTCGCCAATCCCGACGAGACCCTGACGACGCTCCGGCTCGTGCGGGAGCGCTGCCCCGAGATGCTCCTGTGCGTCGCCACCAACGCACTGGGGCTGCCGCCGCTGCTCGACGAACTTCCCGCGCTAGGGGTGACCCACGTGACGGTCACGGTGAACGCCGTGGACCCGGCCGTGGGAGCGTCGCTCTACGCCTGGGCCCGGGACGGGAAGGTGATCTACCGGGGCCCCGAGGCGGCCGCCGTCCTCCTCGAGCGCCAGCGCCTGGCCGTGACCGGGCTCAAGGCCCGGGGGATCCTCGTCAAGGTCAACTGCATCGTGGTGCCCGGGATGAACGACCACCACGTGGCCGAGGTGGCCCGCACCGTGGCCGGATGGGGCGCCGACGTCCTGAACGTGATGGGGCTGGTGCCCACGGCGGACACCCCCCTGGCCGACGTGCCCG
>JAADGT010000051.1 GCA_013152215.1 Deltaproteobacteria bacterium | reverse complement strand
TCGGCCCGGCCCGGCCAAGCGGGCCTTCCCCGGGGCCGGGCCGGGCCCTCGCCTGCACGGGACGGGATCGCGAACACCACCGCCCGCACCCCGTGGCGCTCCAGAATCTCCAACCCGTGGGTCCACAGGTCTGCGAACCCGTCGTCGAAGGTGACCAACGCCCCGGCCCTCTCCCCTCCGAGGTCCCCCAGGGGCAACGTGCCCCCCAGCCCCGCCAGCACGGAGAGGTGCCGGTCCAGGATCTCCGGCCCCAGCCGCTCCCCCGGGGCGACGCTGTGAAAGGTGAGAACAGGAACCGAGGTCAAGAGGGCTGTCCCTTGCGCAGCAGCCAGATGAAGTTCTCTGCGAACAGGGTCTCGAACAGGGTGGGAACCCGGATCCGGAGTCTTTGCAGCTTCCTCATGCGGCGGCACAGCACCCGGTTCATGAACGGATAGTAGCCGACGGAGCACCGGACCTCGATCCGGAACCCCTCCCGCTCCAGCAGCGAGACGAGCCTCCTCCGGATGAAGAAGCGGAAGTGATACCCCTCCTCGTCGGGAGGCTTTCCGAGCAGCGCGCGAAAGCGACGCTTGTAGAACGCGTGGTTGGGGGTGGACAGCAGCAGCCACCCGCCCGGCCGCAGCACCCGGTGGCACTCCCCGATCAGCTGCTCCGCCTTGACCACGTGCTCGATGACGTCCACCAGGGAAACCCCGTGATACGACCCGTCCGGGAACGGAAGCGGCTCGTTCAGGTCCGCCCGGAACGCCTCGAACCCCAGGCTGTGCATCTTGGCCACATTGGTCTCGGCCACGTCCACCCCGACCACCTCGTACCCCAGGTCCCGGAAGAATCGGGCCATCTCCCCCTGGCCGCATCCCAGGTCCAGGATCCGGTGGCCGGGATGCTGAGGCCGGGGGGTGGCCGCCCGACAGCCGGGGTAGAAGTAGCGGTCGAAACGCTCCCTCCGCCCCTCCTTCACGAGCGTGGCGCTTCCGATTCGGCTCATGACTCCACCGTTCGGGTCCTCTCGTAACACCGCTCCAGTCGGGCCAGGTGGGCTTCCCACGAGTGGCCCTCGGCCAGGGCCCTGGCTTCCCGCCGGGCCCCGTCCCGGCCCTCCAACAGCTCGGCCACCGCCGCGGCGAGCTCGTCCGGGCGGGGGGGCACGATCCGCCCCGCGGGCGGGGCCCCCTCCAGCACGTCGGCCGCGCCGTTGGCCGGGGTGGTCACCACCGGGGTTCCCGAGGCCAGCGCCTCCAGACAGACGTTGGCGAACGGGTCGTACCCGGTGGGATGGACGAGCACGTCCGCCGCCCGGTACCACCGGGGAGTGTCGTCCCGGGCCCCCACGAAATGAACCCGATCCAGGCACCCCAGGGACCGGGCGTGCTCCCGGAACGGGCCGGGATCGTCGCCCCCGACCACCACCAGATGGGCCCCGGGCAAGCGGGCCAGGGCTCCAAGGGCTGACTCCAGCCCTTTCAGTCGGAAGTTCGTTCCCACGAACAGCAGCAACGGGCCCTGGGGGGGGATTCCCAGGCTCTCCCCCACGCCCCGGCGGTCGCCCTCGCGCCCCTCGGGCCGGAACCGCTCCGTGTCCACACCGTTGGGAATCACCTCGATCTTGGAGCCCACCTCGGGGTGGAACCGCTCCACCTCCCGGGCCACCCACCGGGACGGGCAGATCACGGCCCGCAGGTGGGGGGACGAGAAGAGCCGCTGCTCGATCCCGAGGACGACCCGGTCATAGCCGGTCGACCGCCCGGCCTCGGCCGTCCGCTCCAGGTACGCGCGGTGCACCCCCCCGCCGGCCCGGTGCACCGTCTGGCAGGTGGTCTTCCCTGACCCGTGCACCACGTCGTAGTGGTGGGGCCGGACCCGCCGGGCCGTGAGACGCCAGAAGCTGTAGGTCTTCAGGGCCCTGCCGAACGGCACCGAGGGGATCCGGTGGAACCGAACCCCTTCGGGGAGCCCCTCGGCCCGGCGCGCGAACACGTGGACCTCGTGGCCCCGAGCCGCCAGGCCGGTCACCAGGGCGAGGGCGTACCGCTCCGCTCCGCCGGAGCGATCCACCTTGGGCTGCACCACCGCGATCCTCACGCCGTCCTCCAACCGAGGGCGTCCTCCACCCACCCGCCGATCGCGCCGGCCACCCGCTCCGGCGCGAGGCCACGAAGGCAGGCGAGGTCGTTCCGGGTACACTCGTTCCGGTTGCACGGCTGGCAGTCGAGACCCAAGGCGAGCTGGGTGTGCTCGGGCGCCGGATGGGTCCAGCCGGCGCTGGTGGATCCCAGGATCGTGAACGAGGGCGTGCCCACCGCCACGGCGATGTGCCGCGGTGCGGAGCAGTTCCCCACGTGGAGGTCCGCCGCCCCGATCAGGGCGGCCATCTGCCGGAGGTCCGTGGCCGGCGCCAGCACCGCCCCCCCGCCGGAGGCCTCCATCACCGCCCGGGCCACCCCCTCCTCGCCGGGCCCCCACAACACCACCGGGGTCCAGCCCTGCTCGGCCATCCAAATACACAGTCTTCCGTAATGCTCGGCCGGCCAGCGCCGGGTGACGCGCCGGTGGGAGGGGTCCACGGTCACCAGCCGGTCGCTGCCCCCCCGGATCAGCCGCCTCCGCTCCGAACGCGCCCAGCTCCGCTCCTCCGGCGTGAGGAAGATCTCCGGCCGGTCCCAGGCCGACCGGATGCCCAACGGCTCCAGGAGGTTCTTTTTGATCTCGACGGCGTAGCCCCCAGCGCCCGAAACCCGGTGGGTGTACAGAACGCCCCGCCCCGGCGCCCGGTAGGAGACCCGGGTGGCCGCACCCGACAGGAACGCGAGGATGGCCGACCGGGGGTTTCCCATGAAGTCGAGCACGACGTCGAACCGGCGCTTTCGGAGGCGGCCGCCCAACCGCAGCGTGTGCCACCAGGGCGCCCTGCGGTCGTTCAGCAGGATCTCGTCGATGTGGGGGTTCCCTTCCAGCAGCCGGTCGCTCGGCCGTTCCGTCAGGAACGTGACCCAGCACCCCGGCCAGGCCTCCTTCAGGATCCGCGGGATCGGGGTGGTGAGCACCACGTCCCCGATCTGGCGCAGTTGGATCACCAGGGCTCTCACGCGGTGTCGCCCTCTCTCTCCACGGATCCCAGACGGGGCCGCCTTGGGAACGGCCGGCTGGAGACCGGGCGGCTCAACGCCTCGGCCACCCGGCCGGCGAACCATTCGTTGGCCTTCCGGCACGCCTCCAGGTACCCGTGGGCCGGCGCGCTTCGGGAGAGGTCGCGGTCCAGGTTCCCGCTGAACTCGGCCAGGGGAAACGGGAACCCATCGAAGCGGGTCGAGAACTTTCGGTACAGAACGACCCGTTTCCCCAAGAGCAGACCCCAGTACGCTCCGTGGTAGGTGTTGGTCACGACGGCCCCCGACTCCCCCAGGAAGCGGATCGCCCCTTCCACGTCTTGGGTCTTGTTGCTCATCCGTTCGAAGCCGGCGAGGCTCTCGTCCGAGATGGGCGCGTTCTTGTGCTCGTACACCCCGATCTCACGGCGCACCTCGTAACGGTCCTCCAGGAACGGCAACATGCAGGACGGACAGGGGACGAAGTTGTACTTCGCCGTGTAATCCCGAATCCCAAGCAGGAGCACATCCATCAGGTCCAGAGGCTTCCGAACCGATCTATCATAGTGTCTATTGAACCCAGCCCCCCAAACGATCACCCTGTTCCTGACAAAAATCTTTTTTAGATTGTTGTTCCACTTATTTCTAGCGTTCAGGAGCCCTCCCCCGCCGACGATGACCGTCTCTCCTTTCGGTATCTCTCGAAAACACCCCTTGACGTCGATATCGACCTCCACGACCTCCGTTTCCCCGAAGGAAAAATACGTAAACGGAGAACAGTAGAGATCTCCCACATTCTGACGATCCAGCCGACGGACGGAATAGAGTATCACGGGCGGCCCCTTGCCTCCTCGGTCTCCTCTTCTGCCGTCGCGCGGGGTCACGCCCCAGGGACGGCGAATCCACGGCTCCCCCAACCCGCTACCAGGGGATCTCGACCACGCCTTTCACCCCGCTCCGGACCCGGGACAGCAGCTCCTGAACCAGCTCCGGACGGATCTTGGCCATGCACTCGTGGCGGTGGCAGTCCCCGACCCGGCCGTGGGATCGAAAACAGGGCCCGCACGGCGCACGCACCGCCACGTTCAGGTGTTCGTGGTAACAGCTCACCTCGGGAGCCACGGTCCCACCGTAGATCACGATGGCCGACGTGTTCACGGCGCGGGCCAGGTGCATCAACCCGCCCTCCAGCAACAGGGCGGTCTCCGCCCCCGCCAAAACCGCGGCGCTCGACCGGATGGGGAGACCCCTCCGGTCGATCACCCCCTCGAGCAGGGGATCCGACCGGGAGCCGATCTGTACGAACCTCACCCCCCTTTCGGAACGGACCACCTGCTGGAACCGCTCGAACCCCCAGTCCTTCCGGTTCCCGGCCACCGTCCGTTTTCCGACCGGGCAGATCACGACGTAGCTCCGGGGGAGACCTTCGAGGGCCTTCTCCCGCTCCTCTTGGCTGAGATACACCTCCACCGCCCGCTCACCGCCGTCGTCGGGCAGACCGATGCTCCGGGCCAGCTGATCGAGGATGTGATCCTGGGTGGCCCTGTCGATCCGGTACGCCGGGCGAACGTAACGCGGCGCCACCTTGGAGCGGACCGCCACGGCCACGTGGGGGTTGTTCCAGAACAGCTCCGGCCAGTTCGTCTCCACCACGATGCGCAGGCCGGGCCATCTGGCTCTCAGCCGGCGGGCCAGGTGGGTCAACATGAGGTTGTCTCCCAACGCACGAGAGAACCTCCGTAGGACCACGGTCCTCGGCGTCAGAAGGTAAGGGACGGCGCGCACGAAGTCACGGACCCACGCCACCCGCACCACGCATCACCTCCCCAGGACCCGCTCGTACACCGCGAGGGTCCTTCGGCACTTGTCCTGCGGGGTGAAGTGCTTGGAGATCTTTCGGTGGCCCGCCTCGCCCATCTCCTGACCCCTGTCCGGGAGCGACAGGATCGTACACACGGCGTCTGCCAGGGCACCGGGATCCCCCCTCGGCACCACGAGGCCCGTGCGACCGTGCTCGACGATCTCTCCCACCCCCCCCACGTCCGACCCGACCACCGGCACCCCCACGTCCATGGCCTCGAGCAGCACGTTGGGGCACGACTCCATGTCCACGGAGGGAAGCACGAACACGTCGAACAGGGACATGATCGCCACGGCGTCGGATCGGTGCCCGGGCAGCCGGAACCGATCGCGAACCCCCAGCTGCTCGAGCCGAGGGACGAACCGGTCCGTGCCCGCCCCCACCAACACGAACTGCGTCCCGGGATGGTGTCGAAGGATCTGGGGCGCCGCCTCCACCAGGAACTGCATGCCCTTCTCCGGCCTCGCACTGCTCACCGCCCCCACCACCGGCCCGTTGCCGAGCCGGAGCTCCTCACGGAGGGCGGGGCCGGACCGGCGCAGGCTCTCCCGGTCCGCCGGGACCCGCGCGTTGTACACCACGTGGATCTTCCTCGGATCCACGCCGCAGCCTTCCAGCACGCCCGCCACCCGCCGTGAGTTCGTGATGACCGCCGCCGTCCGACGGGTTCGGAACTTCATTGGGAACTCCGGCCGGAACAGCACCCCCCGGTTCACCACCACGGGCGGGAACCTCCCCCCGAGCGTGGCGAGGAGGGCGATGTTGTGAGCCTTCGTGTGATGGGTATGGACCACGTCGGCCCCGCTGCTGCGGGCGATCTCGCGGAGGCGCCGGGAGGAGCGCCACTGGGAGCGAAGCGGGCCGGCCGGCACCGGCACGAACTCGATTCCGCACCCCTTTCCCAGCTCGAAGATCCCGGCCCCGGGGGGAGCGCACAGGACCACCCGGTGGCCGGAGCGAACCTGCTCCGCAGCCAGAAGCAGCGCCTGGCGGGTCCCCCCGCTTCGGTTCCGGGAACTGGTGATATGAACGATCGTCATGGCCTCACGGCCCCCCGGGCGCTCCGGCGAGGAGCTCCCGGTACACCGCCACGGTCTCCAGCGCCGTCCTTTCCACGGAAAACTCCTTCGCTCGTTCCGCTGCCTCTGCCCGGGCCGAGCCCAGGGCCCCCCGGTCCGCCAGCAGCTCCGCCACGGCTGCGGCCAGCGCCCCGGCGTCTCCCACCGCGACCAGCCTTCCGCACCGGCTCCGGCCGAAAGCCTCTCGTACCGGCGGCAGATCGAACGCGACCACCGGCACCCCGGCGGACAAGGCCTCGAGCACCACCCCGGGGAACCCCTCGGACCGGCTGGGGCACACGAACACGTCCATCGCTCCCAGGGCGGCGGGCACGTCCTCCCGGTGCCCCGGAAAAACCACCCGCCCGGCCAGACCGAGCTCCCCTGCCAGCGCCTCCGCCCCGGGCCGCCCCCCGCCGTCTCCCACCACCAGGAACCTCGTCTCGGGACGTTCCCGGAGGAGGCGGGCGGCGGCCCTGAGAAACAGGTCGTGACCCTTCCCGGCGGCGATCCGCCCCACGGTGCCCACCACCTGCGCCTCCGGCGGAATGCCGAACTCCTTCCGAAACCCTTGCCCGGCCTCCCGGGCCCGGCCGAACCGCTTCAGGTCCACCCCGTTGTACAGAACCCGGCACGATCGGGCCGGAAGCCCCGTCCGGGACAGGTAGTGCTCCCGAACGGCCCGGCTCACCGCCAACGTCAGCTGGGAGTTCGAGGCCGCCCACCGGTCCACCCGGATCCGGGACGAGCTCCGGCGCCCCCGGCCCCAGGGCTCCATGGTGTGGACGTGGCGTACCCTCACGGGAACCCCGGCCCACTTGGCGGCCATGACCATCAACGTGTTCGCCGTGTACTCGTGGGTGTGGACCACGTGGGGTCTGATCCGCCGAAAGTAGGCCACGTACCGCCACACGTTCCAGGGCGCCCACTTCGAGCCCATGGGGATCACGTCCACCGGGATCCCGTCCCGCTCCAGGGCCCCGGCCAGGTCTCCCCGGCCCCGGTAGCACAGGACCCGCACCTCCAGCTCCTCGCGGAGGCGTGGAAGCAGCTCCACCAGACGCCGGGCCACCCCGCCGCCCCCGACCCGCTTGTACACCCGCACCACCCGGATCGGCCTCACAGCCCGGCCACCTCCCGCAGCACCTGCTCCAGCACCGAGACCTGCCCCTCGAGAGCGAAGATCGTGCCCACGCGCGTCCGGGCCCTCGGCCCCAGGGTCCGGCGAAGCTGGGGGTCCTTCGACATCCGTGCCATCGCCTCGGCCAGGGCCCCCGGATCCCCGGGGGGCACCAGCAGGACCGCGTCGCCCCCCACCTCCCGGGTGCCCGGCAGGTCCGACGCCACGCACGGCAGCCCCGTGGCCATGGCCTCCAGAAGCGCGTTGGGGAGCCCCTCCTTGAGGCTCGGAAGCACGAACGCATCCACCCCCTGCAAGAACGGCCGGACGTCCCCGAGAAACCCGACGAACTCCACCCGGTCACCCAGGCCGCGGGACGCCACCCCGTCTTCGAGCTCCGCGCGGAGCCCCCCGGTACCGGCCACCTTCAGCCGAAAGGGAGCCCCCTCCCTGGCCAACCGCTCCGCCGCCTCGAGGAGGATCCCGTGCCCCTTGCTCGGGCTCAGCTGGCTCGTCACCCCGAACACGACCGCCCCCTCTCCCGAGCCCCCTGCGGGTGGATACGCCTCGAGGTTCCGCCCGTTCAGGACCACCCGCACAGCCCCCCGGGGAACCCAGGGATGGGCAGAGACCAGGGCGTCGGCCATCCAGCGGGCCGGCACGACCACCCGGTTCACGAGCCAGCGGTGCTGCAACCTCTCCTCGACGGTGCCCCGGAGATCCTCTACCAGGCC
>JAADGT010000036.1 GCA_013152215.1 Deltaproteobacteria bacterium | reverse complement strand
CCGCTCCCCTGGCGCCGGGCGGCCCGGGCTGCTCGGCCGTCGCGCTTCGTCGGAGCCCCCAGCCCCACCGCCGCAATCTGTATACGTTTTTGCGAAACGGAACACTAGAAGTCCACCCGCAGCAGGTCGGCGCTCACCCGCACCCCGCCGGGTTCGGGCGCCGTGCGCACGGTGGGCAGGGCCAGGTAGAGGTTGCCGTCGCGGATCTCGGCCACGGCGGTGGACTCGTACACGCCGAACAGGGCGCCGGCGATGGCGCCGGCCGCGGCGCCGTACCCGATGTACTCCAGGTGGTCCTGGGGCTCGTCGGTGAACACGGTGAGCGCCCCGCCGATGATGGCGCCGGTCAGGGTGCCGTAGAACGTGTCGCGGAAGATCACCTCGCCCTTGAGCTCGGCCCGGGCGGCCAGGGGGGCGGCGAGCACCGCGGCAAGGGCCAGGGCGGCGGTCCAACGTTTCATCGTTCTCCCTCCTTTTTTTTCAGGGCCGGACATCGGCTGTTGGCCGTTGGTCGTCGGTCTGGGGCCTTCGGCCCGCTGGGCGGCCGGCGGCTCATGGGCAGCCGCCAAAAGCTTCGGGGGCGAAGGGCCTGTTGGAGAGCCGCGCCCGGCCAGAACCGGGTCCCTCGCCCTCCGGGTTGTGAGGCCCACACGGCTCTCGTGGGTGGAAGATGCCTTTTAGCCTTCTAGCCTTCTAGCGTTCTAGCTTTCCAGCCTTCCCGCCTTCCCGCGTGCCCAAGGCCCCTACCCCAGGGGCCGGTAGCGGGCCGGGTCCTCGAATAGGTCGAGCACCAGGGCGCCGTCACGGGTTCGCGCCGAGTGGGGCACCCCGGCGCCGATCTCGTAGGTGTCGCCCTTGCAGTAGGTTCGGGCCTCACCGGCGATGGTCAGCTCGATCTCGCCTTGGATCACGATCCCCCACTGGGCCCCGTGGGAATGCTCCGGAATCTCGAACCCGGGGTCCAGCCGGAAGAACACGGCCTGGCGGGTGGGCCCCTGCAGGAGCCACCCGGCCGCCCCTTCGAGGGGGAGGTCCACCTGGGGAAGCTCGGTCACGATCCGGGGGAAGGTGTCGGGCATGGGGGTTCCTCCTTCCAGCGGTGGGTCAGCAGCTCCAGTATCTTGCGGTTGGCCCGGGGCATGGGGTGGTGGGGAAGCTCCCCGGGGGGAACCCACCTCCACTCCCGCCCCTCGCCGGCCGCGGGGTCCATCTCGACGAAGCGGCACAGCAGGGGGTGGAGGGTCACCGTGAAGTGGGAGTACGCGTGCTCCACCGGCGGCAGCTCGGCCACCGGCTCGGCCCGCACCCCCAGCTCCTCCCGGAGCTCCCGCACGGCAGCCCGGGCCGGGGTCTCGCCGGGCTCGATCTTGCCGCCCGGAAACTCCCACAGCCCGCCCAACAGCCCCCCGTAAGGGCGCCGGTCGATCAGCACCCGGCCGTCGGGGCGCCGGACGATGCCCACGGCCACCCGGTGGTGGGGCCGCCTTTTCCGGGGGCGGCGCACCGGGTATGCTTCCGGGGTGGCCCGGCCCAGGCACGGCTCCCGGAGCGGGCAGGCGGCGCAGGACGGGCTGCGGGGGGGGCACACCAGGGCGCCCAGCTCCATCAGGGCCTGGTTGTGCACGCCGGCCCGGCCCGGCGGGAGGAGGTCCCGGGCCAGCCGATCGATTCGGCGGCGCCCCTCGCCCGAACGGGGGTCCTCCGGCAGGGCGGTGAGACGGGCCAGCACCCTGCGCACGTTCCCGTCCACCACGGCCAGGTCCCGGCCGAACGCGATGCTCATGACGGCGGCCGCCGTGTACGGCCCCACGCCGGGCAGGGCCTGGAACTCCCTGGGATCGTCTGGGATCCGGCCGCCGTGCCGCTCCACCACGATCCGGGCCGCCCGGAGGAGGTTTCGGGCCCGGGAGTAGTAGCCGAGCCCCTCCCACAGCCGAAGCACGGTGTGGTCGTCGGCTCGGGCCAGGGCCCGGAGGGTCGGCAGCGCGAGCATCCAGCGTTCGTAATAGGGAATCGCCGCGGTGACCCGGGTCTGCTGGAGCATGATCTCCGAGACCCACACCGCGTATGCGTCCCCGCGACGGCGCCACGGCAGGTCCCGGGCGTTGGCCCGGTACCAGGCATGAAGCGCGGGGATCCGTTGTGAGAGCGCATCCATCCCCGCGGCCGGGCTCAACCCGGTCCTCCCATGGGGCAGGGGCCCGGCCGCGCCGCCCCGGTGCCGCTCCCCTTCCGGGAAGGCCCGTGAATGGGGGGTGCGAACCTGGGGTCTGCCGAGACGATGTCGGCGGCCCCGACGACAGAGGGCTCGGGAAGAATCGACGGGAGTCGTTCCATGGCGGGCACACGGTACCACGGGAAGCCGGACCTCCGGAAGATCTTTGCCGAGCCGGCGATCCTCGCCGTCGGCTCCCCGCCCCAGGGGGGCGGAGCGCCGGCCCGAACAGGCGCGTGGCTTCTGGTCGGCGCCGTGGCCGTGTTTGCCGTGCTGGCCCTCGGCTGTGCCGGCCCGAGACGCCCTGCGCCCGCGACGCCGGTGTCGGTCCCGGTCGTTCAACGGGTGCCTTGGTTGGGGGTCGACGTGCAGGAGGTCACCCCGACCCTGGCCAAGACCCTTGGGCTGGACCCGGCCAGGGGCTGCGTGGTGATCCGGGTCCCCGCCGGCACGCCGGCGGAGCGCGCGGGGTTGAGGTGGGGGGACGTGATCCTTTCGGTGAACGGGGTGCCCTTGGGGGGGCCGGAGGATCTCGCCGAATGGAGCGGCGTTCTCGGCGGCGGGACGGCCGTGGTCGGCATCCTGCGGGGGGGGACCGCCGGGGAGGTGACGGTGCCCCTCCCCCACGCCCGGTCGTCCCGGGAGCCCGAGGAGACACCTCCTGAAAAGCGCCGGGGAGATGGGGCGGGCGGTGAGCCGACCGCTCCCGAGCCGGCACGACCGCCAGAACCCCCCCCAAAGCCGGAGCCGGTCCGGACGACCGTCGAGCAGTCCGCGGAGGAGAGGGCCTTTCGCCTGTATCAGGAAGGAAAGTTGGAGGAGGCGCGGGCCGCCTATCAGGAGGCGGTCCGGGACAACCCGAACGACCCCGCGGTGCTGAACAACCTGGGAGGCGTGTTGAACCTGTTGGGCAGGCCCCGGGACGCAGAACGGGTGCTCGTGCGGGCGCTCTCGCTGGATCCGGGTTTTGCCGAGGCGCGGTTCAATCTGGGGTCCGCGCTATGGGCACAGGGCAGGCGGGAGGAGGCCCTTGAGGAGTATCGACGGACGGTTCGGGCCGATCCGGCCATGGTGCAGGCGTGGGAGGCGTTGGCCGTTTCGGCTTGGGAGATGGGGTTGGTGTCCGAAGCCGAGGAGGCCGCCACGGCCGGGTTGGCCCGCTCCCCAGGGAACCGCCGGCTCGCCCTCGTCCTGGGCCGCTCGCTGGCGGCTCAAGAGCGTTTCGTCGAGGCTTCGCAGGTGCTCTCCGAAGCGTTGCGCCTTCGTCCCGAGGACCCGGATCTCCTCCTGGAGCTCGGAATGGCTCTGGACGAGGGGGGGCGGTCCTCTGATGCGTTGGAGGTGCTCGATCGCCTCGTGGCGCGGCATCCCTCGGCAGCGGCCTTCCACAATCGGGCCCTGGCAAGGCTCCACGCGGGGGACCCCAAGGGCGCGGTGGAGGACGAGGACCAGGCCCTGCGGATGGAGCCGCAGTTTCCGGCGGCGTTGCGCACGCGGGCCCGGGCGCTGTGGCGTCTGGGCGCATACCGGGAGGCCTTAGGGTCGTGGGACCGGGCGCTCCGGCTGGACCCGGGCTGGCCTGCCGTGCTCGCCGATCTGGAGAAGGCTGCTGCCTCGCTTACGGGATCCCCGGCGGGGGTGCGGCAGATCCAGGAATGGCTGCGCCGTGCGGGGGAGGATCCGGGGCCGATCGACGGGGTCCTGGGAGACCGGACCAGAAGTGCCCTCCGTCGTCTTCAACGGGAGAGGGGGCTCGTTCCCACCGGAGAGGTCAACGGCCCGACCTTGCTGGAGGTCGTCCGCTCCGTAGGGCGGCTGCCAAAGGAAGGTGGTTGACGAGCACGGCCGACACCGGGATTCGGTCCAGCATCTCTGCTGCGGGTTCGAGGTGCTTGGAGGGCGTGCCGGGTCTCACGACCAGCACCACGGCGTCCGCCTCGGCAACCACCGAAGGGCAGGTCTCCAACGGGGGCGCGTCGATCACCAGCGCGGAGCCGGCCAGCCCGGGGGAGATCCTCTCCAGGGCCTCTGCCAGCAGGGGGGGCTCGACCGGCTCGGGGCACCCCTTTCTCGCGTTGCCGGGCACGAGAAAGAGGTTCGGGACCGGACCGGAGATCCTCACCTCGCACAGGGGAGCCCCCCGATACAAGATGTCCGAGAGGCCCCGATTGGCCCACGGGTGCAGGAGGTCCGTCAGCCAAGGAGACCCAGGGGCTCCCCCTACCCAGACCACCTCCCCCGACACGATCCGGGCGAGCTCGGCCCCGAGGTTCAGGGAGACCGTCGTGGCTCCACACCGGGGGCCGACCCCGGTCACCACGGCGCGAAACGGAAACGCTGCAGCGCCTGCGATCCGGCGGGCGATCGCGCGGACGGGTTCCATCCGGCGGGTCGGGTGGGGCAACGCCGAGAACCAGCCGTGGCGCCGCAGCTCCCGCGGGGACAGGTGGGGTCGGGTGAATGCCGCCGGAAACGGAAGCACACTGCCCCGGCCGGGATGCTCCTTCGCGGACTTCTCCAACGCCTCCAATATCTTGGACACGGCTCACCTCGTCCTTATGCCTGACCACCAGCCCGTTCGACGGCCGTCTCTCCCCGTGGGGCGTCGGGGGTCATGCGAGGGTGGAAAAACTCGCGAGAACCCAAGGCAGCCCTGCCAACACCCACCTTCCCACCGTAGACACGGCCCCGGCCCGGGTCGGGAGAAGGGACAGGGAAAAGACCTGCTCTCCCCAGGGCCCCGGGGGCACGTCGGAGGGCTCCCGGACCCGGCCCCGTCCCGTCGGCGCGAAAAGGGCCGACACGAACACGAGGGCGGCCGCTGTCGGCACGGCGCTAGCAGGCAGGCGGGGCTCCCCGTCCACTGGCTCGGGCCCCGACACCACCTGAAGGGTTGGCCGGGGCGGCTTCGCCTCGGTCCCCCGGGGCTCCGGTCTCTTTAGCTGGGCGTCGATCTCGGCCAGGAGCTTCTCGAGCGCCTTTCGGACCGTGATCGGAGAGGGATCTGCGGCAGGGGTCTGCCGAGGTGGTGGCACGGGCGAGAGGGAGGCGAGCTCCCTCCGTAGACGACGGGCCTCCGGATGGGACGGAGGAAGCCTCTCCTCGAGCCGCAGCAATCCCCGTCGGGCCGGCTCGAGCCTCTGAAGAGACCCGAGGGTCTCCTGCACCCGCCTCAGCCAGGGGTGGCCGGGGGGAAGGGCCTGCCGGAGCCTCTCGTCCAAGGCCGCGATGTCCCGGACCGATCGGTCGGATCGGTCGGCTGGCTGGATCTTCGGCCTCCCCGGCGCCGGGGCGTCGGTTCCCCGGAGGACCTTTCGCAACTCCTCCTCCAACCATTTCAGCGCCTTCCTCGGGTCTGCCTGAGCCGGGTCGCTCCCCTGGGGGTCCCGTGGGGGAGCGGCCGTTGCCTGGAGCCGTTCGATCTCCGTGCGGAGCCGCTCCACGGCCTCGGTCGCCGTCGGACCGGCGGCCACGAGGGTCCACAGATCTCTCCGGGGGCCCTGCACGGCCTGGATCGTCGGGTCCGAGACGGAAAGGGGGCCTTGGGTGTGCAGCCTCACCACGGCCTCGGCTCTCGGCGGCGACACGGTCGCCTGCCTCGTCACCGACCCGATCCACACCGCCAGACCGGAGAACGCCACAGCCCAGGGGAGCCGGCGAAGTCTCGAAGGAAGCATGGGCAAAAGATCCTCCAAAGGTTTATTGGCACGGATTCTAAGCAAGAATCGGTCCATGATCTGGGCGGCCCCCGCCAGACCTGGAGGGCCTCGGAAGGGGTGGAGGGACCGGGTGGGTAAACTTCATGGCAAAAAGTGGAAAAACTTTTCCCTGAAATTGAAAGTCTTGCGTCTTGGAAAGGGCAGGGCGAGAGGCCAGGCCTCACATTGCGGCCAAAGTGAACCGAATGGGTGTGCGGTACAGGTTTTGCTTATGGTTTGGCACAGGTTTGGCTCGAGGAGCCGTTTCTTCGGTGGGATGCTTCGCTGGTGCGGGCGGGCGGCCCAAGGGGAACACGAAAAGAGGAGGTGACACATGAGGAGATTCTGGAGCGCGGCACTGGCCGCGGCCGCCGGACTGGTGCTGGCGTCGGGGTTGGCCTTTGCCGACCAGACGTCCCAGGCCATGAAGAAGGTGCAAGTGCACATCGATCCGAACATCGCGGTCTCCGGTGGGGTGCAGGTGACCCAGCAGTCGTTCCAGGCCGGGGAGATCCCGGTGGACGTGGCGTTCACCGTGCACGCCAACACCCAGTGGGTGACCCTGCAGGCCATGGGCACGCCGCTCTACAAGGCGGACGACCCCATGAGCCCGTACGAGATTCCCATCGATCTCGCAGCGGACGTCATGGTGGACATCCTGCCGGACGAGAACGGGGTGAGCGGGAATCCGTCGCCGGGTTACGACTGGGGCCTGGCGTGGTCGGCGGATAGCGGAGAGTGCAGTGAGATTCCGGTCACGCCCGATGGGCGTACTTGGCCCTGGTTCTGCACCGAGACCAGCATTTTCGAGAGCGGGAACAACGGCACGTTCAGTCACGACCTGGTGCTGACCTTCACCTGGTTCAACGAAGACAACGAGTTGCCCAAGGGCGATTACAGCGGTTGGGTGAAGCTGATCGCCTGGACCTATAACGATCCCTGATCCCATGGCCCCGGCGGCAACCTAGTCTCCGGGGTTTCTCGTCACATTGCCCGCCCGCACCAGCAAAGCATCCCCCCTTCTCCGGCCGGGTCTCCCCGGCTGGAACCGTTTTGCTCCAAGGAGGCTGCCCATGACGAGATCCACGCGAAAGCTTCTCTTCCTGGCCGTGGTGATGGGGGTCGTGGGGAACCTGGCGGTTGGGATACCGGCGGCCCAGGCCAGGCTGGTCATCAGCCCGGCGCTCCTGCGGGTGGATCTGGACGGTGAGCGCCCCAGGGGCGCCTTCACCCTGACGAACGTGGGGGAGAAGACCGAGCGGTACCGGGCCCGGGCGGTGCACTTCCGGCTGTCCGAGGCCGGCGGCCTGCAGCTGGTGGAGCCGGACCAATGGTCCCTGGCCCCCTGGATCCGGTTCAATCCGGCGGAGTTCGAGCTCCCCCCCAATGCGAGCCGGGTGGTGCGATACACGATCCTCGTGCCCTCCCCCCTTGAGCAGGGCCAGTACTGGGGAGGGATCGAGTTCGAACCCCTCCAGAGCTCCGTGTACCGCTTCTCTGACGGGAAGGGGAAGAACCTGAGCATCCACGTGCTGAACTCGGCCCTGGTTCCGATCTTCGCCAAGAAGGGCTCGCCCAGGGTCGAGTTGGAGGTGGCGGATGCAAAGGCGGTGGCAACGCCCAAGGGCCCGGGGATTGTGATCCGGTTGGAGAATCGGGGGGAGACCCGGGTGGACGTGCGGGGAAGCTACCGGTTGGTTCGGGAGGACGGCGCGGAGGTGGCCGCTGGCCCCGTGCCCGAGGTCATGATCCTCCGGGCGGGGGCCCGCCTCGTGGGAATCCGGCCGGATCCGCCGCCGGCGCCGGGCTCGTACAAGCTGGAGCTCGAGTTGGAGCTCCGCCAGCTTGAAAAGCCCATGCACTCGGTGTTCCCGGTTCGGTGGGGTTCGTGAGGGGAGCGTGCACTGGACGGGGTTGAGCGCGATCGGCGTGGCGACCTGGGCGTGGGCGGCCGCGGCACTGGCCGCGGTTCCCGGTGGGCCGGGGGCGTTGGTCCTG